>JADFJZ010000087.1 GCA_022565195.1 Planctomycetota bacterium
CGGACGCGGAGCTTGATCCGCTGTGTCCGTTCTGCGGCTACATTCTGCGCGGCATCGAGAGCGCGCGCTGTCCGGAATGCGGGCACGACATCGACTACGCCACGCTGCACGAGCCGCAGATTCCGTGGGTGCATCGAAAGCGGATCGGGGGCCTGCGGGGCTACTGGCGGACGGTGTGGCTGGTGATGTTTCAGCCCCGGCGATTCGCGGCGGAGATCGGTCGGCCGGTGCGATTGCGCGACGCGCAGCTCTTCCGGCTGTCGACGCTGGTGCGCGTGTATCTCCCGCTGCTGCTGGGCACGGTCGTGTTCTACCTCTTCGAGCCGCTGCAACGTCTCGGCCATTCGCTGGCCAACTGGGCCTACAACAACACTTGGCCCGTGATCCTCGGGCACGTCTGCCTGATCCTGTTTCTGGCAGCGGCCAGCGGGCTGCCGAGTTACTTTTTCCATCCGAAACACTTGCCCCCCGAGCATCAGAACCGGGCCATCGCGCTGAGTTATTACACGCTGGCGCCGTTTGCGTTTCTGCCGGTCGTTTATGTGCTCGGCTTTTTCGCTTACTGGGCGGATACGCTGCTGGGCGGAGTGTCGTGGAACTGGCTGCCCGCGGCGTGGACGCTGGGCCTGCTGGCCGGCGCGTTGGGCGTGTGGTGGTACGTGGCCCTGCTGAAGCTCGCGGCGCAGACGCTCAACTCGGAATCGAGCCATTTGCTGAGGACGGCTGTCGCCTTGCCCGTGTTGTGGGGGCTGACGGCATTCGCACTGTTGGTCGCTCTGCCGCTCGTGGCGACTTACACGGCGGTCATGTACGCGAGCTGGCTTTGACGCCAACGCTTTTCCCGGTTTGTCATGTCGCGATCCGCGACGGTACGTGCTCACCACGGTCGATCGCCGTTGAGGAAGTAGGGCATGTCGGCCTGGAGCCAATGCTGCGGGCCGCTGAGATCGAAGGGCAGCTTTCCCTCTTCATCAATGCCGTTGGCGCCTACGCTGTAAAGAATGGGCGGCTCCACGTACGGATCGTATGCAATGCGGCGGTCGGGGCCGGCGAATGGGTCGGGCGGCACCTCCGGCAAGTATTCCGGGGCCAATTGCTCCAGGCGATCAGGCCAATCGCCGTGCTCGGCCTCGAAGAGCCAGACGGCCAGGCCCACGGCGGCCATCCGCCGCAGCGCTAATGTGCGAAAGTGCAGTTGGGTGTGCCACTCGAGATTCGTGTTGGTTCTGCGGAGAAGCGGGTGCGTGAACAGGTCCATATCGGAAGTCGCTCGAAACAGTTCGGGCAGTTCAGCCTGCACGCCAGGCCAGTTCGGCGCCGCGACCGCGTCACTCACCGCGGTCAAGTATTGCAGCATTCGCGCCGCGTCAAAGCGATAGATCGGCTCGAACAACGGCCGATCGGCGAAGCCGAGAACATCGGGCGAAATGACCGCCAACAGGCTGGTGTTCAAGTTCCGCTCGGTCTGATTGAGCACTTGCTCGGCGCGCATCAGTTCGGAAGTCCTCTCGGTATGGACGGCGGCCACAAACTGTCGGCGCGCGAGTTCGTCGTCGAGCAAAGCCGCGATTACTTCAGCCGCCGCTGCGCGAACCGCCGGCTTAATCGCGCGGGCCGGCGCCGGCGCGCCGGGAGACGCGATGCCGAATAACTCCGGGCTCATGGCTTCTACGTAATACACCACCCAGCGCGCCGTGTATTGCGACCACAATTGAGAATTGAGAAACGGGTATTGCCCAAGGTGATCGCCTATCCACAGGGCGTCGCGGAGACACGTGAGCGCCTCCGTTGTGTCTGCCGCATCGTGATAATGCAGGGCGGCCTGCGTAAGAATCCGGGCCAGGGGCAGTTCGCGCGACAGATATCCCTGGAGCGCCCTGCGGCCGGGCAAGTTCGGCCCGGCCACCGCCAGTGGCCGATCCAGAATGCCCTGGCGCCGAGCTTCTCTGACAAGCTCACGGGCGGCGGCGCTGCGGACTGTCAGTTCGGCAATGGTATCCCGGCGCTTCGAGGTCATCTTGGTCAATCGCGCCAACCTCCGCATGATGCCGCGCTCGGCAGGGGTCAGCGCCAAAGCATCGGAAGCGGCGAGCAGTCTGGCGGTGAGGCTGTCGGGGTCGGATATGTCCGTTTCCATGTAGTCCGATGGGTAGAGCGGCTCGCCGCGCGCGCGAATCCGCTCGATCTCCTCTTGCAGACAGGCGCGGGCGCGGTAGCCCCACACGGCGCGAAAACCGCCCAGCAGCCCGACGCCCATAACGCAGGCCAGGGCAATACGCTTCAGCCACCAGAAACGCGGCGGATGGATTCTCGATGAGTTTGCGTCGGCGTTGCTTGGCATTACATCGCAGTTTCGGGCTCGACCGCAACGACAATGATTCCGTACCTATGCTACGTTCCGGGAACTGTCTCAGCAAGTCACTGGCTCTGATGAGATCACTGGCCGTGTGGCCCATCTCATTAGCGAAGCGCTGAGATGGGGCACTCGAATTCCTCGTGCCCAGCGGTGTGCACTGAATTCGTCGAGATTCGTGTCCCCCACCTCGACGCCCGCCGGCGGCGGGCGAACGAGATGGGCCACCCGACCTGCTCCGCCGCTCGCAACGTGTTGCGGAGCCTGCGGTTGGCGTGGCCGTGGGTTCGTTTGGCGCGGGCGCTTTGGCCGGGTCGGGATGATCCGGTGATTGCTCCATCTTACGGAGGCGCTGGCGCAGCTCGAGCTGGCGCAGGGTGCGGAGCAATTCGCGATCGATCATGGTCTCGTAGCGGATCAGGCGGTCCAGACTGTGCGGCGGAGGCAGAATGCGCTCGCCCCGCGGAACGGGCTGCAACTGTGATAGCTCATCCAGCGCGTCCGCCAGCGGGTTCGGCCGGTTGGCCTGCGTGATGGTCTCGACTTCAAACCGATACGCCCGCCGCAGCCGCCAAAACGACGCCGCCAAACGCTCGACGAGCATCGTTTCGATCGTGCTTTGCGGCTGATAGTCGTCCCGCAGCCCGTCGAGCAGGAGGCCGAACTGTTGCGGGTCTTCGTCTTTATGATCCGCCAGCACGATCCGCCCAGCCAGCAGCCCGTGCTTGACTGCGTTGCGGCTGGACTTTGCCTTCCCCGCCGCCGACCGAGGCCCGGTCGACTTTTTCGCATTACGACGATTCGCCTCGATCTTGTTCGGTGATGTTTTCGTCTTCGCCATGGTCATAACCCCTTTCATGTGGATTGCGGATTGCAGATTTCGGATTTCGGATTGCAGATTGCAGAATTCAGACGCCGAATCACGAACCCCGAATCACGAGCCACGCCTCCCGCGCGCGGACTCTCCACTACCAATACTTGCCCGGCGATCGATGAAAAAGTGCGCCTTCAGCGATCAGAGGAGGGAGTTCTCAGTAGTCAATCGGCGTGTAGCGGGTCGAATCTCTGGCGCGCTGGGCCCGTAGACCACCGAGGCGATTCAACGGAAGACCCGGGCGACTCGTGAACCCAGCTTCACGCGACTTAAGTATTTGCGACTGATATTCTTACGAGACGGTTGGCAATCCAGTGCGTCATTGATCGACATCCCGCCTTTGAAATGATATGATCATTCTTTACCTCGATGGCGCTCCGTGAGAACCAGATTTGAGGTAGAACGCCGATGCTGGATAGTGGTGACTACTTCGGCTCCTCTGTTGCCTCGATCGGTGACCTCTATGCCGATGGCGCCGGGGATTTAGCCGTAGGTGCATATCTTGATTGCCGGTCAGGGTGGAACCAAGGGTCCAACCTGACGCATGTCGCCCGGCGGATTCGGCCCGACTACTTCCTCGAGTGGATTCGCAATCCCCGCAATTTCGACCCGACTACCGAGATGCCCTCGTTCGAGGGCACCGAAGACGAACTTCAGGACGTTGTTGAGTACTTGTTAACCCTAGAGTAGGAGGATGAAATCATGGTGACAAAAGTAACCTTGGCAGCCGCTGTTGCCGCTCTGCTCGCGCTGACGGTCGCGGCCCAAACGTCCGGCTCTAGCCAACAGGAAAAACCTTTCGGGGGTGCGAACGACGCTGCCTTTGCAAACAAACTCTGGAAGGCGACCGACGGCTACGAGGCCTGGAAGCTGACTACCGAGGTCTACCCCGGCAAGAGCCCCCACGGCAAATGGCTCCGGCTGTTTTCCACCTGGGTAACGGTGGACGGGAAGAGCTACCCCATCATCGTCAAGGACAACTACGGCGGCCCCGAGGTGACCAAAGAGGCCATCGAGAAGGATCGCGATAAGTGGCTGATGGCCGTCACGATCATGCTGCAGCGTGAGCCCGGCTACGACAGGGAGGACCAGAATTGGTTCTGGGCCAAGTACGGCAAGGACGGCACGATTGAGAAGAATCCCAAGGGCATGCTGCTCGCCGGACGAGTTGCCAAAGGCATGGACAAGGGCTGCATCAGTTGTCACAGCCAGGCCGACGGCAAAGACTTCCTGTTCTCGAATGACGAGTAGCAGGCGCTCGAGAGCGTGGGAGAGAAATCGGGACACCGATCGCCTCTGTGGCCCAGGTTTGTAACCTTTGCCCCGCACCGGTTAGATGGACTGGCACTCGTCGCTCCGCGCGCCGGTGAGAAATCGAGATAGTTGGCCGATGCCGTGGGTCGGCAGCTAGCGCTGTGAGTGACCGGGGCTCAAGAAGGCGCGTGACGACGGCGGGAGCATGGTCCCATGAATCCGGTTGCCAACGCAGTGCTGGGTCTCGTGTTCGTTGCGGTGGGTATGGCGGCGACATTGCTCATGTACCACCTCTGGGGGTACCCCTACGACGAGAAAAAGTCCAAGAGCATGGCCCCTGCCTCGCTCATGCTTCTCCATCGCTGCCTGGGATACGTTTATCTCGCGATCTACGTTTATTTCCTGACGCAAATGGTACCGCGACTGTGGAACTACCAGATCGAGTTTCCGGCCCGGACGGTGGCGCACCTCACGTTGGGCATGGCAATCGGTGCAATCCTAGTCGTGAAAATCATCATCGTCCGGTTTTTCAAGCACCTCGTGAGCGACCTGGTGCCGCTTCTGGGTACGGCCTTGTTTGTGTGTAACGTACTCCTGATCGGGCTATCGGTGCCTTTTGCGTTTCGTGAAGTTCAACTGCGCCGCATAGTGGCCGGAGGGAAGTTTTTCTCGCCCCAGGTCGCTGACCGCGTCCGGGCCATGCTCCCGCTGGCAGGTCTGGATGACGAGGCGAGAATCGATCGGCTGGTGTCGACCGACGGCCTGGAAGCCGGTCGAGCGGTGCTCATGAACGACTGCGTATTCTGTCATGACCTGCGAACGGTGCTGGCCATGCCCCGTACGCCGAAGAACTGGCGGCAGACCGTTCGGCGAATGGCGGACCGTTCGACGATCTTTAACCCCATCACCGAGCCGGAGCAATGGGCGGTGACCGCGTATCTGATCGCCATTTCGCCCGAGTTGCAGCAAAGCGTGCGGCAGAGGCGCGAGCAGGAGCGAAGCACCGAGGAATCGAAGCAGGCCCTCGAATCGGCAGCTCGCTTGTCCGAACTTCCCGGCGACACTGCGGAAGGCGCGGCCGCCGCCTACGATCCGCTGGCCGCCAAGCAGCTCTTCGAGACACAGTGCATGCAGTGCCACGGGCCTCCCGACTTCGAGCGCTCGCCGGTCGGGTCGGTCGAAGAGGTTCGGGAACTCGTCGCGCGCATGGTCGAGAACGGGCTGGAGGTTTCGCAAGAAGAACTCGCGCAGATCATTCGATACATAACGGAGAACTATGTAAAGTAGGAGTCTGCAAGCAACGCTACCCGTCGCAGCATGCCGTGGCGCGCGACTTCGTGACCGGTGAGGCCGTATCGATAGGCAGGCTTGTCCGCGGTGCCCTAGCGCGTTCGCTTGAACGGAAGGCAGTCATGAAAACAGATTTCTCTGAGAAAGTCGTGATCGTAACCGGCGGCGCCGGCGCGCTAGGTACAGCCGTGGTCGGCCTGCTGCTCGAGATGGGCGCGCGCTGCAGTGTGCCCTGCCGGCGCGGGGAAGATGTCCTCCAACGCGTTTCGCATCGATCTCATGACGGCCGGCAGAGGCGCCGTCTGCTACAGCACGACAGACACGGCCGTGGTACACGGCACTGGCGGGCGAGCCGCGAGTGGCAACCCTGTGCCTCGGCTGGTGTTCAGTGGGGATCAATCAAGGGGGCGGCAGGGGGCAGGAACCGCCGTGCTTGGCGTGGTAGTTTTGGTGGTACTCCTCGGCCTCGATAAACGGGCTGGCTTTGTTGATCTGCGTTACGATCTTGCGGTCTTGGAACTTGTCCTTCTTGCAATGCCGTGACGAATGCCTCGGCTTCGGTCTGCTGTTGGTCGCTTGTGGCGAAGATGGCGGAGCGGTACTGCGTGCCGATGTCCGGGCCTTGGCGATCGAGCTGGGTGGGGTCGTGAAACTTGAAGAACCAGTCAA
>JADFJZ010000088.1 GCA_022565195.1 Planctomycetota bacterium
CCGACGGAAATCACGGCCTCGCTGGAGGCCGTCCGGCAAAGGTATCAGCCTGACCGCCTGCGCGTGGTGTTCCAGCCGCACCAAGTATCAAGAACACGCTTCTTCCTCGAAGACTTCGCCGACAGCTTTGAGTTGGCCGACGAAGTCATCGTGCCGGATATTTACTTTGTCCGGGATTCCGAGGCCGATCGGCAGTTGATCTCGGGCAACGACCTGGCGGAGCGCATCACGCGCCGCGGCGGGCTGGCTCGATACGTTCCGAATCTTGACGACATCGCCGAGTATCTCGCCGCAGACGCCCGTGGGGGCGATCTGGTGATCACCATGGGCGCGGGAGACGTCTGGAAGGTAGCCGATGAAATGGTATCACGGCTTGGAGCCGATTGTTGAGGAAAACGTCCGCCTGGCCGACCGCACTTGGTATCGACTGGGCGGCGCCGCACGATATTTCTGCACGCCCGCGTCTCTCACTGAAGTCTGCGAAGTCGTCAAGCGGGCCCAGGACGCTCAGTTGCCGTTGAAAGTTCTCGGCGGCGGCGCCAACGTGTTGGTGCGCGACGAAGGATTTGACGGCATCGTGATGCAGCTTGGCAAAGATGACTTCGGGCATGTCACCATCGATCATAACAAGGTTCGCGCCGACAGCGCCGTCGATCTGCCGGATCTCGTACGCCGAACCGTCAATGAAGGGCTGGCCGGGCTGGAACGCATGGCGGGAATTCCCGGCACGGTGGGCGGTGCGGTGCGTATGAACGCCGGTGGTCGCTACGGCGAGATCGGCGACATGGTTGCCGCCGCCACGGTGATCGCAGCCGACGGCTCGCTCCATGAATGGGATCGAAGCCACATGCAGTTCCGTTACCGCGGCAGCAACTTCGTTGACGTCATCGTCATCGACGTGACGTTCGAGTTGAGTTTTGCCAATGGCGACGAACTCCGCGACCATTATCGAGAAATCTGGGAGTACAAGAAGAGCACGCAGCCGTTCACACGCAACAACGCCGGGTGCATGTTCAAGAACCCGGCCGGACACTATGCCGGCCAGTTGATCGATCGTGCCGGACTGAAAGGCGAATCCTGCGGCGGCGCTACGGTTTGTGAGCAACACGCCAACTTCATCGTCACCGACCCCGATACGCGCACGAGCGACATCCTGACTCTGGTCGACCGCATCCAAAGCCGCGTGCGCGATCGTTACGGCGTGGATCTGGAGTTGGAGGTCGATGTGTGGTGACGCCGAGGTACCGTGCTCGACGGATTTGAGTTTCAGGACCGAAGCAGAGGGTGAATATGACGACCGCAGCGCAACTTCGACCGCCTCAACCGGCCTTGCCGGCGATTTCGACGCATGACATCACAGTGCTGCTCGGCGGCCCCAGCGAAGAGCGAGAGGTCAGTCTCAACAGCGGCCGGGCAGTGGCATCGGCCCTGGGGCGTTGCGGGCATCGCGTCACCGCGAGCGATATTTCGGCAGATGACTTGTCGGCGCTGGGCCGGTCGGCCGACCTCATTTTCATTGCCTTGCACGGCGCATTCGGTGAGGACGGGCAGCTCCAGGCCATCCTTGAAGAGCGGCGTATTCCCTATGTCGGATCGAACGCCGCGGCCTCCCGTCTGGCCATGGACAAAGCCGCCTCGAAAAAGCGCTTCGAAGAGTGCGGCATTCCGACGCCGGCCTACAAAGTCGTTCACGCCGCGCAAATCAACCAAGCCGTCAGTTGCTGGAAACTGCCGACTGTGATAAAGCCCCTGGATCAAGGCAGCAGCGTCGATACGATGATCGCCCGGGATGCGTTCGGGTTTCAGTCGGCCGTGGAACGCGTCGTCCGCAAGTATGGCAGTTGCTTGATTGAAGAATACATCAAGGGCCCGGAGTTGACCGTCAGCATTTTGGGCGACGACGCCCTTCCCGTGTGTGAGATCCGCACGCCGCGCGAGTTCTATGACTACAAAGCGAAATACACCGAAAACACGACCGAGTATCTATTCGACTTGAACCTGCCGGAGGCGCTGCTGAATGAGGTCCAGAGGCTCAGTCTCGAGGCGCACCGCGCCCTGGGCTGTAGGGACTTCTCGCGCGTCGATTGGATGGTGGACGAGCTGAGCAGCCAGCCGTATGTCCTGGAGGTCAATACGATTCCGGGCTTCACCGATCACTCACTGCTCCCCAAGGCGGCGGAGCGGGTCGGCATCAGCTTCGACCAACTCTGCCAACGCATTGTCGAGATGGCCATGGCCCGGGCCTGAGCAAATTGCCGATAACCCTTCCAGGAGGCCATCATGCTCGGACGAGGCCCACGCAGGGGACGCAGAAGAACCCCCTTTCAAGTGGCGACCAACAACCTGCTCCAACGGACACGCCCCGTCCTCACCGAATTGCTCAAGCTCTCTGTGGCAGTTGCCGCGTTTGGCGCCGCGCTCTGGGGCCTCGACCAAGCCCAATCCGAACAGTTTCGGCAGCCGGAATACCGGCAGTATGTGTCGTTTGAATTGATTGACGCGCCCGCCGGCGTGGCTGGCCTCGTTGAGCAGGAACTCGCCGAGTTTTACGGCCGAAACTGGATCGATAGCACGCTCTGTGAACAAGTGGCCCGGCGATTGGCCGATTGCCCGTGGGTCGAGACCGTCAAACGAGTGAGCAAAGCCGAACCGGGCCTGATCCGTGTCCAGTGCGACTACCGCCAGCCGCAGGCGCTCGTCCAGCACGGCGAATATTTCTACATGGTGGACGAATACGGTGTCAGGCTGCCCGGCGTCTATGGCTACCAGCCGGGATGGCTGTTGGTTCAGGGCGTGAGCAGCGCGGCCCCGGATCCGGGCGAGACTTGGCCGGGAAACGACATCGCCGCGGGGCTCCGATTGGCCCGGATGATCCTGCATCAGACTTATGCCAGGCAGGTCGTCGCGGTGTCGGTGTATAATTACGGAGGCAGAGAGGATCCGTACCGTTCCCACATTGAGCTGGTCACCGACTCCGGCGGCAACCGCATCCTGTGGGGCTCGGCACCCGGAGAAGAACTGGAGGAGAACTCAGCAGAGCAAAAGCTGCGAATCCTCGCTGAAAACTTTCGCCGGCATGGTAGAATCGATGCCCACGAGCCGCGGATCGACATCTCGGTGTTTCCGAGCCGGTTTTTGATTCCGGCCTAGTGCCGCCCAAGGAGCGCTCACCATGGAACAAACATCCCTCAGTCAATGGTTCGTCACCTTCATGGATCGGGCCGGTCAAACGGTGGAGTTGTTAATTCCCCGCGATTTGATGCCAGGTGCGACCATGACCGGCGTGGCTTTGCTCGCCGCCGGCCTGTTCTGTGGAATCTACGGCGCCCACTACGCCAGAGGCATTCTGAGCGCGATCCTCGGCGGGCTCGGTTTCGCGATCGGCGTCATCGCCGCCCGAACGTTTGAGATTGCGCCGATTCTGGGCGGCTTGGCGGGCTTGCTCGCACTGGCTTCATTGGGCTATTACTCACACCGCCTGTGGGTCGGAGTAGGCGTCGGCCTGCTGGCCAGCAGCATCGGGCTGTTCGTCTACGGCCAGGACTCCGTTTGGCCGGCGTTTATCGAGTACAAAGCCGAGCCCGTTCTCACGGAACCGGGCGACTTCGAGTACGCGCTGCCCTCGGCGGAGCAGCAGGAAACTGTGTTGAATCCCCGCCTGCTGGCCTACCTGGATGGTTTTTATCAGCACCTCCGCGAAATTCAGCCGCAGCTCACACGGAATACAGCCGTGCTCTCGACGCTGTTCATGATCGGCGGATTCGCTGTCGGGGTGCTGCTGACGCGGTGGGCGTTGATTCTGTCCTGCGCGGTGATCGGAGCCGTGCTCTTCAATTTGAGCCTGGCGACTTTCGCGGACGCCTTCGCGCCGGGCGGCTGGACCGAACGTCTTTCGCTGCATCCCAATGCGACCCTTGCCTTTATCTCTACCACCCTGGTCCTGAGCATGTTGATCCAGTTCAGAATGACCCAACAATCATCCTCAGCTTCCACAGCCGAGAAACCGAAGAGCTAACAGGCGGCTGCCGCCCCCGGGCGGCCCGCGCGGTATCGGAACGCAAAGTCCTGTGCTGAGGTGAACCAATGCGCGTGCATATTGACAATTGGATTGCTCTGTTGAGAGACGCGGATCCTGTGTGGGGCTTTCCGTTGGTGGTGCTGGGCCTGGTGTTGATGTTCATGGGCTGGCAGGTTCACAAGCTCGCCGTACCCTTCACGGCGCTCTTGGTCGGGATGATTGTTGGGCAGTTGTTCTTCGACTTGCTGCTCCCCCGACTGATCGTTGGAGCCGTGATCGGTTTGATCTTCGCGGCAGCGGCTTGTTTCTCGACTCGCTATTCCGTCGCCGTTCTGGGCGGGATGGTCGGTGCGTTCGTTTTCTCCGGTTACTTGTCCACGTTTGACAACCTCCAACTGCCCATCGCCGTGGATTGGGCCGTCGCGGCCTTCGGTTTCGCGGGCGGTACAGCCCTTGCATTTGTCATGTTTCGTGAGATGGCCATTATCGTCACCGCGTTTGTGGGTTCACTCCTGCTGGTGTCCGGCCTGAACGGCATTGTGCCTCAGTACATCCCGCCGCTGTACGAGACCGTCGCCACGTTTCTGGCGGACTATCCGGCGTTCCTCGTTCCGTTCCTGATCGGTGGGCCGACGTTGATCGGCACACTGAGCCAAATGGCCGGCTCCGACAAGGCGGAGGCGGGCGCGCTCTAATTCCGCTATCATGGCGGATTATGACTCGCACTGATCCGCGACTCGCAGTCTGCCTTGACGACTTCGGCGCTCCGCCGAAAGAGGCTCTGCGCGCCGCCTCCGAGCTTGGGTTTCGGTGTGTGCAGATCGGCGCCCTGCAAGGCCCCATCTCCCCCGGCCAACTCGATGAATCCGGCCGACGACACTTGCGACGATTCGCCGAGGGCCTGGGCCTGCAAATCATCGCTCTACGCGTAGATTTCGGCGGCTCGCGGTTCCTCGACGCTTCCAGAACGGACTATTGCATCGATCGTACGCGCCGCGTGCTGGAATTGGCCCGTGAGTTGAATGTGCCGATGGTCAGCGCCCCGCTCGGCAAGTTCCGAACGGCCGATGTCCAAGAATATGAACTCGTCATGTCCGCCGTGCGGGCCGTCGCCGATCACGCCGACCTGCTCAATTGCTTTTTCGCGATCGAGACGGCCGTCGACACACCGGATGCGTTGCAGCAGTTGTTGCGTGACGTGTCGTGCCCGCATTTGAAAGTGGCCTACGATCCGGCAGAGTTGCTCATCGGCGGCATTGATCCCTTGGCGCCGATCGAGACGTATGCCGACGACATCGCACTCGCCTTCGCGCGCGACGCCGAACGCGGCACCTCCGCCCAGCCCGGCCGGGAGACCAATCTCGGCGCCGGACATTTGAGCCTGCCGGCCTATCTTGCACAGCTCGATGCCGCGGGATATCGGGGGCCGCTGGTCGTGCGCCGGGCCGACACCACGCGCCCTCTGGCGGATCTGGCCGCCTGCAAAGAATACCTGGAGTCGATTCTCACCACGGGGGCGACACAGTGAAGGCTGCCCACGGCCAGCGCATGTTCACCGACCACAGCAGGGACTGGAAGTCCAATCTCTATGTGTACCCAGTCATTTCCCGGCGCAGCCGGGGCCTGTCGATCGGTATCAACCTGAACCCGGACAAGGCCTGCAACTTCGATTGCATTTACTGCCAGGTAGACCGCGCGACGCCGAGTAAGGTGCAGAAAGTCGATCTGGAGATACTCGGCCTGGAATTGGACCACATGCTCAGCCTGGCAGTCGCGGGGACGCTGTACGATGATCTGCATTTCGGATCGGTGCCGGCCGAACTCCGCCACCTCCGCGATATTGCCTTTTCCGGTGACGGCGAACCCACAACGTGCCCACAATTCCTCGAAGTCGTGCAACGAACAGCCGAACTGAAGCGCAAGTACAACCTCGACGGGACGAAGATCGTCCTCATCACCGACGCCTGCTACTTGACCAAGCCGAAGGTGCAACAGGCACTTGAGATCATGGACGCCAGCGACGGCGAAATCTGGGCCAAGCTCGACGCCGGCACGGAAGAGTATTACCAGTTGGTCAACCGCCCGAACTTCCCGCTCTCCCACGTGCTGGACAACATATTACAGACCGCGAAGCTCCGCCCCATCGTGATCCAGGCCCTATTCATGCAAGTCCACAACGAGCCACCCCCACCCGCCGAAATCGAAGCATTCTGCGAGCGCTTAAACGACATCACCAACCAGGGCGGCCGAATCAAGCTGGTGCAGGTCTACACCATCGCCCGCAACCCCGCCGAGCACTACGCCAAGCGCCTGACGAACGATCAAGTAGACGCCATCGCCCAAGCAGTCCGCAGCCGAACCGACCTGAGCGTTGAAACATACTACGGCCCGTCCTGAGATTCAGCGAGGAGGTGC
>JADFJZ010000089.1 GCA_022565195.1 Planctomycetota bacterium
CTCCTCATTCGCCTCGGCAACCTCGCGACCAAACCGCGCGCAGTCGGCCTCGTTCCAAGCTGGGAGCTGCTCGAAATAAGCGGTCGTCTGTTTCTCTTCGATGGGAACGTGCGCCACGCGCACGCGCCCCGAAGTCGCAAACGGCACCTGCAAGTGTCGTTGCTTCACTTTGTCGTAATCGATCAGGACGTCAACGGCCTCCGCGCCAAGATCGTCCGCCAGCCGCTGGCAAACGACTCCCTTGGCCCACACGCCGCAGTGATAGAATTCCGGCTGATGACCATGGGCAATAATGGGTCGATCCACGCTCAGGGCCAGTGCTCCGCGAGCCATGCGGCGATATTCATCGAAAGCCACGCCGCAGATCGTGACGTCACGGCTTGTGCTGTGGGTCATGTTCGACTCGATCATGGATCGGAACAAATCGAAGCCCGGCTCGATGAGCACGTCGCCGCTTCGGGGCGGAGTCTTGAGAGTGGTCGAATCGAGGGTCACGGGCATAAAACAGATCCAACCGGGTCGCCGGCCTGCCGCTGCGGAGCCCGCCGGGTCTTTCTCAATTCCTCGTCGAGCACCGACATGTAGTGCGCGAGGCGCGATTCCGGATCGTCCAGGCCGCCGCCGAAATGGCGATTGGGATCGTTGTAAATGAGTCGGACGGGGATCTCGCGAATGCGCAGGCCGCGGTCTACAGCCTGCACCCACAGTTGCAGGGGCATGGCGTAACCGGCGACATCGAGGGACAGTCGCTTGAGCGCCTCGACCCGATAGGCTTTGAAGCCGCAGAACGAGTCGGTCAATTCCGTGCCCAAACGCTCGTTCAGTATCTCCGTGATAATCTGATTGATCCGCCGGCGATCCGCAGGCGCTGTGCCGTTGTTGTGAAATGTTCGCAGGTAGCGCGTGCCGCTGATGATGTCGGCGTCATCCGCCGCGATCGCCTCCTGGAATTTCGGGATGTAGGCGGGTTCGTGCTGGTAATCACAATCGATCGTGATCAGCCAATCGTACTGCTGGCACAGCGCATGGCCGAATGCGGTGATGAGCGCCTGCCCGTAGCCATGATTTGCGTCGTGGAAAACTGAGTCAATGCCGTCGATGCCCCGGATCAGTTCGCGCGTTCCGTCGGTCGAACCATCATCGACGACCAGAACGTCTGAGACGTAGCCACGCACCGCTGCAACAACCTCTTCCACATGGTCGCGCTCGTTGTACGTGGGAATGGCTACAAGAATCCGCTGCATCATCTTTGACCCTGACACTCGACCAGTCGTGCAAACCCGAACGCTATATCATAAATCAGGAAGAACGAAAATCAACCGTGACCGTTGCCCCGCGATGCGTTACACTCTGGCCCCGTCCTGCCGGCGCGGCGCGAGACTCGTGACAAGCCCCGCCCGCACGGGACCGAAAAAGGAAGATTGTAATGACACGATTCTCGTCCTCTGTTGCATCCCATCGACTTACCTGCGTTCTGGCGGCTGTGCTCATGTCGGCCGGCTGCCAGAGCGCGCCGCAAGCCGGCCTTGACGCGCGGCTCAACCAAATTCGAGATCGACGCCTCGCGCGGCTGCGGCAAGAACAAGGCCGGGACATGCCGCGAACGGACACGCCAGAAGCGAGGTGGCTCTCAACGGATGTGCGGCCTGAGAGACAATCCGGGGCGCCCGCGGCATTTTCGCTGGCGGCGTACCAGGCTGATTCAGGCGCCGACGACGATGCCGATTCCTCCGGGCGCGGGCGCAGGGTATTGGCCCGCGGGCCCCTGCCTTCCTTCAGGGAAACTCTGCGGCGCGACATCAAGAATTTGCCCGGGGATCTGTGGCATCAGACTGTTGACGTTTACACGAATCCGTTGAACTTAATCATCCTCGCCGGCGCGGGCGGAGCGAGCATTGCCGTAGCCCAACACCAGGACGAGGACACGGCCGAGTTCTTTGATGAGAATCATCACTTCGGCCAGGGCTGGCGCGATGCGTTGTCCTTCGCCGGCAGCCCGGCGACGCACTTCGTCCTGGCCGGACTGTGGTATACGGTGGGCGCGGTCAAGCAGGATGACAAGACCTACGAAGTCGGCAAGACGCTGATCGACGCACTGATCATCAACGGCCTGAGTACTTCACTCATCAAAATCGTGTCAAACCGCGAGAGTCCCAACGGCGAGGAGCAGGCCTTTCCATCGGGACACACTTCGAGCAGCGTGACCTTCGCAACCGTGATGCACGAAGCCTACGGCCCGTGGGTCGGCCTGCCGTTGTATGGCCTGTCCGCACTGGTGGCCATGGAGCGGCTGGACGACGGCGAGCATTGGATTTCGGATGTGGTATTCGGCGCCGCCCTGGGTTTGGTCGTCGGCCACACGGTCGCCGGCGGGCGCCCACCGGAGATATTTGGCGGCCAACTCGCCCCCTACGTCAATCCGGAGAACGGCATCTCGGGAATCGCCTGGGTCAAGACATTCGATTGATGTACACTGCAAATGCGGCGCATGGACACGGGGCGATTATCAGGGCGAAACGATGGTGAAACGCGAGCCTGAGCCGGAACAGGCAATTCCGCGAGAGTGGCTTGAAGAGTTTGAAGCCGCCGCAAAACGATCACTCGAAACCCGGATGCGTTACGCGTTCATCCGCACGCACAAACCCGTCCTGGACGACGCCTCGTATCGTGCGTTCGACACCATGGAAGACTATCGCCGCTGGTGCGAGGAGCATCTACCTGATTGGCTGGGCTATGGCCGCGTTTGAGTATCGCCAGGCTCAGGAAATCCGCGATGTGCTTCATCGCCACAACTGCCGGTACTTGTTCATTGGAAAGTCCGGCGCCATCCTGCTCGGTTTCCCGGACACCACGCAGGACGCCGACCTCTTTGTTGACCGCAGCCCCGAAAACTGCCAGGCCCTCGTGCTCGCGCTGCGCGAGTTAGGATTTCAACTGAGCGATTCGCACGCTGACGATATTCTACGCGGCAAGGATTTCGTGCAACTCAAGAACGGTCCCTTCGACCTTGATTTGGTTTTTGCCCCGGACGGCATCGAGCGCTTTGAAGATGCGTGGGGCCGCCGCGTCGAAGTCGAAGGGTTTCCCGTTTGCCACATTGACGACATCATCGCCAGCAAGATGGCAGCGAAGAGAGTAAAAGATCTTGAATCACTCCCGCGCCTGCAATCATTCCGCCAGTACCTAAAAACGAAAAAGTCCGATCAAGACACGCCGCACGCCATTTAGCACGCGACGACCTCTTTCACTTTGGGTCGCTTGCCGGTCGTGTCGATGTGGGCCGCCGCGATTTGCGGATCGTGTTCAAAGAACAGCATCAGATCCTGCTCGGCGCAATCTCGCAGAATCTGCTGCTTCTCGGTCATGGTTTTGAGCGGTTCGTTGTCGTAGGCCATCACCCACGGAATGGGCAGGTGAGCAACCGTCGGGATCAGATCGGCGACATACTGAATGGCAGCGTGATCGTCAAAGAATCGCGGCAGCATTTGGTACGGCGTGTGGCCGCTCGCCAGGAACCACGAGACGTTCGGTATGAGCGATTTCGGATCGTCGCCCTCGACCAATTCGAGCAAACCGGCTTCGGCGATCGGCTGGATATCCCGCTCATAGAATGAAGCGCGGTCTTTCTGAGTCGGCGCGGTGGCGTGCGCATAGTGCCCGGCGTGCAGCCAGTGCTTCGCTTTGCGAAATCGCGGCGTGGCGCGCTGCGCCTCCGGGTCTTCCCATCGTGTCAACCCGCCGTTGTGGTCAAAGTGCAGATGGGTGATGATGACATCCGTGACGTCGTCGTCGCTCAGCCCGTGCTTGCGGAGGCCGGCGCCGAGCCGATCGCCTTCAATGTCGAAAGCAAACCGCTTGATTTCGTCCGCAGTCCATTTGTCGCCCGCACCCGTATCGACCAGAATGACCCGCCCCGCCGCCCGATCGACCGCCAGCAGCGCCCGCATCGACATCGGAATTCGGTTGAGGTCATCCGGCTGGGTCTTTTTTTCCCAGAGCACGCGGGGAACCACGCCAAACATGGCGCCGCCGTCCAAGCGAAATCGGCCGGTCTCGATGGCATGGATTTCGTAGGGTCCGATTTCGATCATGTGCTCAATTTATCAGGCCGCCTGCCCTGCGGCAAATCGCCGCTCGATTGACCGCTCGCCGTACGGCGGATAACGTCCGCGCTATGAAACACGCGCTGATTCTCCCAGACGGAGCGGCCGACGAACCGCTCGACGAGCTGAACGGCCAAACGCCTTTGCAGGCCGCCCGCACGCCGAATATGGACTGGATTGCCGCCAACGGGCGCATTGGAACGGCGCGAACTGTGCCCGAGGGATTCCTCCCGGCGAGCGACGTCGCCACGCTTTCCGTCGTCGGTTACAACCCAGCCGAATACTACACGGGCCGGGCCCCGATCGAAGCGGCGGCGCAGAACTTGCCCGTTGGGCCGCGAGATATCGTCTTCCGCTGCAACTTGACCACCATCCTCGACGACGTCATGGTCGATTTCTCAGCAGGCCACATTTCACAACCTGAAGCCGACAAGTTGATTGCCGATCTGAACAGCGCGCTCGCGGATGACCGCATTCGATTCCATCCCGGCATGATGTACCGCCATTTGATGATCCTCAAGGAAGCGGCCGGATTCGATGTCCAATGTACGCCGCCGCACGACATTCCGAATCAACCGATCGCCCAGCACATGCCCCGGGGGCGCGGTGCTGACCTCGTCAGCGAGTTGATGTCGCGATCCCGCGAGATTCTGGAGCACCACGAAGTGAACAAGAAGCGGCGCGAAGCAGGTAAACTGCCCGCCACATCCATCTGGCTGTGGGGCCAGGGTGGATTGCCGGTGTTGCCCTCCTTCGAGTCGCGATTCGGCCTGCGCGGCGCGTGCGTCGCCGCCGTCGACTTGATTCGAGGCATCGCGGTGCTGCTCGGCTGGCCCGTGCTGGCCGTCGAGGGGGCGACCGGTTATCTCGACACGAATTATGAAGGCAAGGGTCAGCGCGCCGTCGAAGCGCTGGACGAGTTCGATCTCGTGTGTGTCCACATCGAGGCCCCCGATGAAGCAGGACATAACGGGGACGCCGCCGCCAAAGTACAGGCCATCGAGCAGATCGACGAGCACATCGTCGGGCCGGTTCTGGACAAGCTCCGCGGATTTGACGAGTGGAAGTGCCTGCTCATGCCGGATCATCCAACGCCGGTGGCCCGGCGCACGCACACCGCTACGCCGCCCCCGTTCTGCATGGCCGGCAGTTCAATCGAGCCCGACGCGTCCGTCGATTTCTGCGAAATCAGCGCTGAGAACAGCAATTTGCACTTGGCGATCGGCCACGACCTGATGGATTACTTCCTCCGCGCCTGACGCCCGATCTTCACTCAAGCATTTGATCCGCAAACCGTTACGACGGACAAACATCCTCCACAGCCAAGCGATCCGCGATACTGGTACTGATATCACCTCTTGGGAATCAAGTTTTGCCAGATGGCTTGCCGATGACCCAGACTGGCACCACAACGGTGCTGGTCCGGAAGGAGTCTGGCCCACATGGACGCAAGGATGCGTGATAAACGGCGACGCGAGATCACCCAATGTCGCCGCCGCCCCATCAAACCCCAGCGGATTTATTTCCCCGCCGACGGCATCGGTGAGTGCGTCGAGGTCGATCCCGAGAAGCCCATCGAGCTGTGCATCGAGGCGACTGATGCCGAGGGGAAACTCGTTCCCTGGCTGACGGACGAATGGTGGATCCGAACGCATTCGTTCTGCAAGGATCGGACCGTCACGGTCGTGATCCTGCCGACGACGCGCAGCTTGCTGGATTCGGTCGTGCTCTACCAGCTCGAGATGGTCCGGCGAATCGCACCGAAATGGCGAATCATTGGATACGCCTACGCGACGGACACAAAATCGCAAAGCAATGCCGAAACGTGGGCCAGCACGCCCTACGATGAAATCCGCTTCTGCGAGAACAGCGCCGTGCCCCAAAACGGCACCGTGGAGCGGGCCATGGCGCTGGCCGCCCAGGCTGCCGCGCTGCCGCAACCGCAGGGCCGGCGTCACGCACTCTTGCGGATGACCCGCATGATGCCCTATCAACTCTCAAAGTCGCAATCGCTCGATCGTATCACCCCCGAGCCGCAGGGCTCGATGCCACCGCTCTTGGCCAATCGCCAACTCAGTCAGAACGTTGTACAATCCACTTGATGGGATTGGTCGTTCAGAAATTCGGCGGCACCAGCGTCGCGGACGCTGAGCGCATCCATCGGGCTGCGCGGCGGGCCATCCGGGCCCAGCTCGACGGCAACCGCGTGGTCATGGTCATCAGCGCCATGGGCCAAA
>JADFJZ010000090.1 GCA_022565195.1 Planctomycetota bacterium
CGAAGGGTGTTGACTCGGCGCTGACGCGCTCCCCTTCGGGTCGCCGCTAAACGAGCGAATGCCGAGCACTGAATACCGGATACTGAGTACCGGGTACAGGATACTGGGTACTGGACACTGGATACTGATTCTCCCCGATTTGCTGTTCTTCAAAAGAGGAGTATCTGGTTGCTGCCGTTTTCGGTGATCACTTCGCGGGCGGCGCGCTGGAGCGGTGGGGGCGTGACTGTTGCCGGTTGCCGTCCGGCGGCGGCGACGAAAGCGTCGAGGTCTTTCGTGTACCACTCTCGGCGGGGCAGCGGTCGGCCGTGCTTGTCGCGCAGGACGCAGCCGTAGTCTTCGATCAGCACCCGCGCGGCGAAGCGGTCGCACATCGACTCTTTCTGCGAGGTGTTCCGCCGGGCCTTCTTGACCAGCCAATGGTAATACTCGTGGACGAAAATGAAGAGACATACTTGATAGCCGTCGCAGAGTTCGAGGAAGCTGCTGGGCTTGTAGTATCGGCCCCAGGCCTTGCGGCCTCGGGCGCAGTGCGTCTCCATGCGATAGGGATATTGCAGTTGGCGGCCGAGGTTGATGTAGAGGCGGTGCGTGGCGTAGACACACGTGCCGGAAAACTCCGCCCCGCGGCTCCAGCGCACGCGGACCACCAGTGGGTCGGTCGGCCAGCCGGCCACCGCCGACTCGAACGTCTCACGCAGGAGGTTCGAGTCCAGCGTTGTGGTGTTCTTGAAGTCCATACGGTTACTGTCGCGGGTGGTATTTCTGGTGGATGGATTTTAACCGCGATGGATCGACATGGGTATAGATTTGTGTGGTGGAAACGTCGGCGTGGCCGAGGAGTTCCTGCACGACGCGGAGGTCGGCGCCGCCTTCGAGCAAGTGCGTGGCGAACGAGTGTCGCAGTGTGTGCGGCGAGACTTTGTTGCCCAGGCCCGCGATTCGGGCGTATTTGCCGATGATTCGCCAAACATTGGTGCGTTCCAGCGGGCGGCCGGTGCGCGAGAGGAACATGGCGTCTCTCGATTTGGCCGTCGCCAGTTTCGGCCGGAGGTCTTCCAGGTAGGCGGCGACGGTGAGGAGGGCCATCTGCCCGACCGGCACGACGCGTTCCTTTTGTCCTTTGCCCAGGACGCGAACGTATCCCACGTCCAAATTGATTCCGTCGAGAGTCAAGCCGGTGAGCTCACTCACGCGGATGCCGGTGGCGTAGAGCAACTCGAGAATGGCCCGGTCGCGCAAGTAGTATGAATCCTCCTCGTCCGGGGCGGCGAGCAGAGCATCGACGTGCTTGTAGTGCAACGTGTGCGGCAGATAGCGCCAGCGTTTGGGCATCTCGATGACCGATGCGACGTCCCGGGTGATCGCGCCGTAGCCCTGCAAGTAGCGCAAGAACATTCGCAACGACGCGATGCGCCGGGCGATGCTGGCCAGCGCCAAGCCGCGGTTCTTGAGGTTGACCAAGTGCCCTCGAACGTGCTCGTATTCCAGGCCGGCGAGGTCGATGTGGGATTCGGTGAGGTAGGTCGTGAACTCGCGTAGGTCGCGGCCGTAGGCTTCGAGCGTGCTGTCGGCCAAGCCGCACTCGATGGACAGGAAATCGTTGAAACGTTGCAGCCACCGGCGCAATTCATCCTCAAGTGGATCGCGTTGCGGGGCGGTTGGCGCGCCCCTTGGGGCATCGCGCAGGCTGAAGTCTGCGGCTCCTTGACCTGTGTGTGTGGGTCGCATCATATTGTATGTCGGAATCTATACGCGGGGCGGTCCAGTTTTGACTTTTGGCGAGAAGGTCCGCCGGATGAGATCGGCCAGCTCGAGGGCGTCGGGCAGTTCGGAATGATGGATATATAGACCCGGCGTGTGGTCGCGTTTTTGCAGGAAATGGCTCACCAGCCAAACGCGCTCGGCGGCGAAGGTCGAATCGACCCTCACCTCTGCGGCAGCTTGGGCTGACCGCTCGAGCCACTGGGGCGCGACCTCCTCAAGTTCCTTCAACTTCGCCGGTTCTGTGTGTTGAATGTCGCCCTGGTTGACCAGGAACGCTTTCACCTTGGTTCGCCCGCCGGCGCGTTGGACGATGAGGTAGCGAAAATCGCCGACTCGCCGATGCACTCGTGCCAGCAGCGTGGCCAGTGCATCGGCGGTGTCGAGGTCCTGTTTGGCGCGATTGGCCCGCTCGAAATCCAGGTCGTCCGAGGCTGCTTTCATTTGTCGTCGGAGGCGTAAGCGGAGCGGCTCCTTGGCGCCCAGCACGAAGTCGACCGAGCCGGCGAGGGCTTCGCGGTATTGGTCGAATGGGATCGTGCCGTCGCACGGCGCGGGGCAGCGCTGCATTTCGAAGTAGGCGCAGGCCTCTCCCCGCGGTGTTTGTTCGAGGATGTTGTGGTAGCGGCAGAGCGAGAATAGATCTTCAATCTGCTTGACGAATTCTTCGCACTTGCGCCGCGTGGCGAAAGGCCCGACGCAGGCTGATTCGCCCGCGAAAGGGTCGTTGGCTGCCAGCCAGCGCGGGAACCGATCGTTCAGGGTGATCCCGGCGAACCAACTCGGGCCGAAGGCGCACATCTTGCGGTGCCGGCCGGGGTACAAATGATAGGCGATTTCGTGGAACTCCAGGAAGGTCTCGAATTGAGAACGAGTCGGCTGCCACCACACTCGGTAGGTGATTGCCAGCAGATCCGTTCTCGGCCGCTTTGTGGGGTCATCCGAGGGATACAGGCGAAAGGTAACTGCCCGCCGCAAGTTCTCGGCGGACGAAAGCTGAAGGATCGCGCCGCGCTCATCAACGAGGGCGTAGACCCCGCCGTGTGAGGGTAACTCTTGCGTGTCGAACGGTTTTTTTTCGGCGCTGCGAATCAAATTCTGTGAGAAGAGTTGTTCGAAATTCATTGAAGCACGATGTGCGCCGCGCGTTCCTTCGTCAACCAACGTGCTCCCCTGCGGGTCGCCGCTAAACATTCACGCCGTGTCGTACGAAGGCGCTGGAATTTCGCATTCCGAATTCGGCATGCCGCATTCGTCAGATCGGCATGCCGCGGATCTCTGCTTCGAAGACCAGGCGGCCATCGACCACGCCCTGCGCGGCGCAGATGATCCGTCGCGGTTTGATCTCCATCGGGACGACCAGAAAATAGATGCGGGCGCCGGGTAGAACGGTCTCGCGGAATTTCGCATTTCCGACGCCACCCAGGCCGAGGAACTTTCCGTCGAATTCCGGGAATCTGGCAGCCATGAGCGAGGCCAGGTGCGCCGCTGCTTCAATCATGAGGATGCCGGGAAACAGAGGTCGCCCGGGGAGATGGCCTCGGGCCCAGAAGCCGTCTTCGCGCACGTCATGATAAGCGATTGCGGCATTGGTCTGCTCATCCATGTAGAGCAGCCCATCCAGGAGCATGAACTCGTACCCATGGGGCAGGCATTCATAGATCTGCTCGCGCGTCATCAGCACGTGATCCAGATCTGTGGGCTCAATGTCTAAAAGCAAAGGAGGGGGCATGATCGGCGGTCACCGGATGACTGCAAGAGCCGCCGGCGACAGAGCGCCAGGGATCCCGCAGATCCAGATCGCAGCAAATGGGCCAACTGGCCGGCTACTTCGGTGCATCGGAACGCACTTCCAGAATCCGCTTGCGGACATCCTGGGCGGCGTTCTTAATGTCCTGCATTGTCTTTCGCACGCGAGTGCCGGCGGCTTTGTTCCCGCCCTGTGCCTTTTGCACATCGTCCGCTGCGGACTCAATGATCTGTTTGAGGTTCTCATATTCTTCCATGTGGTTTCCTCCTGAGGGGTCCACTGATGGCGTTTTTCGTTCACTTGCGGGGTGAGTCTAGCAGACATACCCTCGATAGCAAGCCAGAAAACGGGTTTTTCGGCGGCAAGTGTCAACTCTTCTTCGTCGATAACATATTGCGAATAAAAGGTTTACGTTTGACACAGCGCCATTTTGAGTCGTCGCGACGGTGTTCCGGCCTATTGGCCGGCGCGAAAAGTGCGTGACGATCCGGGTTCGAGGTCGGGAGTTTGGTGAGGCGTTGAGCGAAATCCGCCCTGTCTGAGTAGTTCTGGCAACGGGCTCACGCGGTTTTCGTCTGTGGGCCACAGGGTCGCCGGTACCACTGCCACTGGCAGCAGCTTGGGACTGCCACCTGCCGGCCCGGACACGCAGCGTGGTGTCTCGCGATAGGAGCGGGCGCGACTCGCGGGCGTGGGGCGCTGACATCACCGTCGGCTTTCGCTAAGATGGCCCTCTTGGTCATGCCCAGACCGTCCAGTTGGCGTAGCACCCGCGACATGATCAGCCCAAGCCTTGAGGCCGTATCACACAGCCGGTGGATGCGGGCCCGACCAGGCCATTGCACACAGGAGATGATTGATGAGCAGTTCCGTAGAGAGTTTCATGACCGGCGTCAGCGCCAAGGATCCGGATCAAAAGGAGTTCCTTCAGGCCGTCAGCGAAGTGGCTGAGTCGGTCGTGCCGGTCTTGGATAAGCACCCGGAGTACCGCGTCGCAAAGATCCTCGAACGCCTGGTGGAGCCGGAGCGGGTGATCATGTTCCGCGTTCCGTGGGTGGATGACAGCGGCGAGGTGCAGGTCAATCGCGGCTTTCGGGTGGAATTCAGCAGCGCCATCGGTCCGTACAAGGGCGGGCTGCGATTCCATCCGTCGGTGAATTTGAGCATCATCAAGTTCCTCGGCTTCGAGCAGACATTCAAGAATGCGTTGACCACGCTGCCGATGGGCGGAGGCAAGGGTGGATCGGATTTTGATCCCAAGGGCAAGAGCGATCACGAAGTGATGCGCTTCTGCCAGAGCTTCATGAGTGAATTGTTTCGCCACATCGGCCCCAATACCGACGTGCCCGCGGGCGATATCGGTGTCGGCGGGCGCGAGATTGGATACCTTTTCGGTCAATACAAGAAGTTGACAAACCGCTTCGAGGGCGTGCTGACCGGCAAGGGCCTGAACTGGGGCGGCAGCCTGATCCGCCCGGAAGCCACCGGTTACGGCGCCGTGTACTTCGCCGAAGAGATGCTCAAGACGCGCGGGCAATCGTTCAAGGACCAGCGCGTGGTCATTTCCGGCGCGGGCAACGTCGCCCAATATGCCGCCGAGAAAGTCATCGAGTTGGGTGGAAAAGTGCTGACCCTGTCGGACTCCTCAGGCTTCATCGTGGACGAAGAGGGCATCGACCGCAGCAAGCTGGATTTCGTGATGGCCCTCAAGAATGAGCGCCGCGGCCGAATCAGTGAATACAAGGGCAAGTACGCCCAGGCCCACTACCAGGAAAACAAGCCCGGCGCCGCGTCCAACCCGCTGTGGGACGTCAAGTGTGACATCGCCCTGCCCTGTGCGACGCAGAACGAGATCAGCGTGGATGATGCCACTAATCTGGTCAAGAACGGCTGCCGTTGTGTTTCGGAAGGCGCGAACATGCCCTGCACGCCCGACGCCGTGAACGTACTCCTGGAAAGCAAGATTCTGCTGGGACCGGCCAAAGCAGCCAATGCGGGCGGCGTGGCGGTTTCGGGGTTAGAAATGTCCCAAAACTCGATGCGTCTGGCGTGGTCGCGAGAGGAAGTCGATCGCCGGCTGCACGACATCATGGTCAGCATTCACAAAGCGTGCGTCGAGACGGCGGAGTCCTACGGCACGCCCGGCAACTACATCAACGGAGCCAATATCGCCGGTTTCCTTAAGGTGGCCGATACGATGCTCGACCTGGGCGTGGTTTAAGTCGAATTCAATTCTTTCGGCGCCGCGGGCGCGATACAATGTAGATGCGCCGAACTCGTGCGCGGAGACGGACCCGATGCAGCCCGCGTTGCCCCCATCACGTTGTGACCTGGATTTCGATTTCGGCGGGTTCCACAACCTCATGCCGAATCGGGTCCACAATATCCTGCTGGTTTCCAGCCTGTACGAATCTTTCATTCTCGAAGAAGACGGCTTGATCTCCGAGATGATCACCAGTGAATTCGTGGATATGAAACTGTCGCACGCGCCGCGCGTGGCCCGCGTGTCCACGGGTGAGCAGGCGCTGTCGTTTATCCGGCAGAATCCCGTGGATCTGGTGATCACCATGACGCGCCTCGGGAACCTCAACGTCTCCGAGCTGGCGAAATCAGTCAAGGAAATCAACCCCGATCTGCCCGTGGTGGTGCTGGCCGACAACGCCCGAGAGCTGGTCCGCAATCCCGGCCTGCGCGACCGAAGTTGCATCGATCGTGTGTTCGTGTGGCATGGCGATGCCAAGATTCTGCTGACCATCGTCAAGCTCATCGAGGATCAATTGAACTT
>JADFJZ010000091.1 GCA_022565195.1 Planctomycetota bacterium
TGATCTCAGCGGCAACGATGGGCCGGACTTCCAGGGCAACGAGGAGAACAGCTACCACATCGTGACGGGTGGGGGCTCGGATGAGACTGCCCTCCTCGATGGTTTCTTGATCACCGCAGGTAACGCCGATGCGCCTTTCCCACACAATCGAGGTGCCGGTGTGAACAACGTGCTCAGCAGCCCGTCGATAATAAATTGTATTCTGTACCGAAACTCGGCGCAATTCGGCGGCGGAATGCTCAACGGATCGCTCAGCAGCCCCATCGTAACTCGGTGCCTGTTTCTTGAGAATGTCGCGTCAGAACGGGGTGGCGGTGTGAGCAACCACTTCTCAGGCAATCCCCTGCTGATCGAATGTACGATGCGCGGCAATAGAGCGCAACGCGGTGGTGCCCTTTCAAACTTCTTCCAGACCAACGCGGTAATGATCAATTGTGTCTTTGTTGGCAACTCTGCTGAGGCGAATGGCGGGGCCGTTCACAGCAGCCAGACGGACCCCACGTTTATCAACTGCATGTTTAGCGACAACCACGCCAAAGGGAATGGCGGTGCGGTGTACAGCCTTGCGGGTAGCAACACGAGCATGATCAATTGCACGTTTAAGGGCAATGGCGCGCTCGCTGGCGGCGCGATCTATACGACCGACGAATTTAGTGGGAATCTCCACAGCACAGCTGAAGTGAGTAACTGTATCGCCCATGGTAATGTTCCTGACCAAATTGCTTCCGTGTCAGGTGCGACAACGACGGTGGATTTCAGCAACGTGGAAGGTGGATTCATCGGTGACGGCAACATCGACGCCGATCCCCTCTTCGTTGACCCAGAAGGCGATGAAGCGAATCTGCGTCTTCTCGCTGGCTCGCCGTGCATCGATGCGGCTGACAACACCGCCGTGCCTGAAGGGATCGTGGCCGACCTTGATGGCAATCCGCGTTTCGTTGACGATCCAGACACGGACGACACTGGTTTCGGCAAGCCGCCGATCGTGGACATGGGCGCTTACGAGTTCCAGCTTCAGGATCCCTGCGAGTGTGTCAATGGCAGGGTGACGCTCTGCCACATCCCGCCGGGCAATCTCGCCAACGCCCGCACCATCACTGTCGGCTGCGCGGCTGGGGACAGGCATTTGGCCCACGGCGACGTTTGCGGCCCGTGTGAATGACGCGACGGAGCGGATCGAGGTAAAGGAGAACTCCGCCAAGTCGGCCAACACCTGCAGGAAGGTCGGCTGCTCGTCGAGTCGTGAGGCCCACCCGGTTTGACAAACGGAAGTATGGCCAGCGTTGGCAGTGTGAGACGGTGAACAGCATGATCAAGCGTCTTGTGGGTTCCGCCTTGCGCGCCCGCACCTATTGGCGTCAATGTCGGGAGATCACCCTGCGCGCCATCACCCTCAACGTCATGATTCTTTGGCATCAGATCGGAGCTTTTCTAAAGAGCACTCCTGACGCCTTTGTTCCTGCGATCGGGATTCTTCAATCCGCAATCTGAAATCCGCAATCCGCAATTTACTTGGGCGAGTCGCCCGATTCGGCGTCCTCATCATCCTCGGCGGGCTGCTTCTTGGCGATTTCCCGGGCCTGCTCCATCGCTTTGACGATCTTTTTGGCCGGCAGAATGAAACCGCCCATGTTCATCATCGATTCCAGCGACATCGCTCCCTCTTCGCCGGGCTCGGGCGGTTGGGTAACCACGAAACCGGCCACCTTGCCATCGGCGCCGAACACCGGCCCGCCCCACGGGGTCATGCCCGAACCAACCATCAGAGGCCTGGGGTTCTGCACCACGGCTGCGATGCTCGACGAAGACACCAGCGGAACACGGTCGAACCGTTCGCCCATGCGACTGATGGTGTAGTATGAATCGCCGACTTCGAGCTGTGCGGAGTCCTGAAAATCGACGTATTTGAAGGTTTGGCCTTTCGTGTCGGTAATCTGCACCCAGGCCAAATCCAGATCTGAATCGCGCGCGATCAACTTGGCCTCATATTTCTCCGAATCGTCGTCGCCGATGATGATCTTGAGGTCTTCCGTGTCCGATTGGGGCGGGGGCATGCTGCCCATCATGCCGCCCATCATCCCGCCGGCCATTCTCATGCCCATACTCATCAGTCCCTGCAACCGGGAATTGGCTGCCAACACCAGACCGTCCGGGCTGACCATCACGGCGAGCGATTCCATCTCGCTCTTGCGTTCCTGCCCCATGAAGCTCTCTTTGGCAATGAACTCCACCGTCACGATGCACAGGGCGTGCTGATCCATCAACTTGCTGATCAGATCCTTCTTTTGCTGCCGGGCGCGCTCCTGGAACTTCTCGAAATCGTCCGCCCGAGCGGAGCGGCCGCCGGCCAACACCACCGCAATGCCAAGCATCACACAAACTAAGCCGTTGCGTTCCTTCATATGAATCATGGTTTTAGTCTCCTTGGTTTCTATTCGACTACCAGAGAATCCCAGTCGGTTTCGATGAACAAGAACCGCGTCTCGATGCCGCGGAGCACCAGCATTCGCACCTTCTCAGGCTTGCTGTCGGCGATGTCCTTCATGGCCTGCTTGAAGGCCTCGAGGCCGTCGATGGTGTCCTCGCCGATGCGGATAATCAAGTCGCGAATACGGAGGTGCCCCACGCCCGCCCAGCCGCCTCTCTCGACCTTCGTAACCAACACGCCTTTCGTATCCGGCTTCCACCGCCGGTTGGCAATATCGAAGAAGGTAATCTCGCGCACTTCGAGATCGAAGTCGCGATTCTTGATGCGTTTGGCCTCGGCAATGGTTTTCTTGGCCGGCTCGAGTTCCACCGATATCTGGAGTTCCCCGCCGTCACGCAACAGGGTCAATTCCGCCTGATCGCCGATGTCTTGTTGCTTGATCTTGCGTTGAAACGAGGCGTAGTCTTCATCGGAACGGACTTTGAGCTTGGCGCCGTTGAGGTGCGTGATGATGTCGCCGACCTCAAGGTCTGAGTCGAACGCCTTGGTGCGCTCGTAGATCTTCACCACTCGGAATCCCTTCTTGCCCTCGATGCCGATTTCCTTGGCCATTTCCTTGACCACGGGTTGCACTTCCACCCCCAGCCAGGCTTTGGCGATCTCGGCGGGCCGGTCGTCATCCTCTTCGTCCTTGGGTTCGAGAATCGTGACATAGCGCCCCGCGTTGCGCTCGAAATCGAAACGCACGAATTCGGGCAGTTTCTCTTGATCGATAATCTCGTGGTAGGCCTTCATCAGCGCGGGCAGTTCCACGACAGGCAGGCCATCGACCGCGAGGATCACGTCGCCGCGTTGCAGCGGCGGCTTGGCGGTCTGGGCCGGCCGCCCGACCTCGACGCCGGTAACCAGCACGCCCTCATGCGAGGGCAGCCGGCGATTGCGGGCCATCCGCGGCGTGAGATCCTGTACCGTGAAGCCCCATTTCTTCAATTCTTTGCGATCGCCGCGATCCTTCTCATACTTCTCGGTCACGATCAAGACGTCCGCCTTGTCGCCGCCGCGCTCGTAGGTGAACTTCACCTTGCTGCCCACGGGGCGATCGCTGAGGTCGCGGCGCAGCGCCGGCATTTCCTCGACGTAGCGCACCGTGACCGGCTCGTCGTCGATGGCGCTGATAAAGTCACCCGGCTTCATACCGGCGCGGTCGGCCGGCGAATCCTCGATCACGGCGTTGACGAACACGCCGTGGTCGTGCCCGGTGGTCTTGATCGGCTTGAACTTCAGCCCCACGTAACTGCGGATCACTTCGCCGAAGGCGACGAGGTCTCCGACCACGTCCTGCACCACGGAGCTGGGGCTGGCGAGCCCAAGATTGCCGGCCCAACCGGTGCCGCGGGTATTCACGCCGACAATTTCTCCTTTGAGATTGACCAGCGGGCCGCCGGAATTGCCGGGCGCGATGGCCGCGTCATGCTGAATCCAGCGATAATACATGCCGGTCGGCTGATCCGCACCTAATGAAACCTCATAGTCGGCATCGTCCATGAAGAAATTCGCCAGCACGCGATCGTTGTTGTTGACGATCCCCAGCGACATCGACCGCGACATGCCCCACGGCGAGCCCATGGCCATCACGTAGTCGCCGATGTCGAGTTCACGCGAGTCGCCGAACTTGGCCACCGGCAATTGCTCGTCGGGCTCGAGCTGCGTCAAGTCGAGCTGGATCACGGCGAGGTCCGAGGCCGGATCTTCACCGATCAGCTTGGCATCGATCTCGCGCTTGTCGGACAGAATGACTTTGAATCGGGAGCCATCTTGCGCCACGTGGGCGTTGGTCACGATATAGCCTTGGTCAGAGATGATGGTCCCGCTGCCGCCGGAACGCGACAGCCGTTTGCGTCCCTGCGAATAATATTCCCGCACGGTGATGATGCTGACGAGTGCCGGGAAGACTTTGTCGCGAGCCCGATCGATGGCAGCTTTGAGTTCCGCCGTAACCGATTTCGAGCTCGGCTCCTCGGCCGGCACCGTGGCCGCCCCGGATCCACAAACCGTCAGAGCCACTGCCAACCACAAAGCAGCAGCACGCGCCGGCGACCGGCGTATGCTGCGGTCGGATGAAACCGTAGAGATCATGATCACTCCTCTCAATGCAAACCCCGTGTGGGTACGATCGGAAGCTGTGCAAACTCGACGCCGTAGTAGTGTACCCGCAACACACGCCCGGGTGCCAGAAGACCAGTACCAAAATCCACGACTACGGGTTTAACTGCGTGGCGGCATGGCCTCGGCCCTCGGGTCGTCGCGCAGGCTAAAGCCTGCGGCTCTTTGGGTTTAGGGAAACTCTGGCGATCCTTTGGAGGTCGTCGGGAAACGCGCCTGCGTGCCGAGCGAGCGGCTAGGCGCTCGATGCCGAGTTGACGAACCCGCCGGCGAATTCTAGATTGAGCACGATCGATCGAGTTCGCATTCCGACAATTCAGTTTTCTGGAGGATGGGCAAATGCGACACTGCACGTCACGAGCGGCGCTGGGCTTCGTCTTTCTTTGTTCGGCCACGATTCTGCACGCCGGCGAACCGTACCGCGTCGAATACACCACGTCCGACGGCGTGGTCATCATCGGCGACTATTGGATGCCGAAAGATGCGAACGCGCCGGCCCCGGCGGTGATTCTGCTGCACATGTATCGCTCGGACCGCTCAGCCTGGCGGCCGCTGGTTTCCGTGTTGGAAGACGCCGGATTCGCAATCATGGCCATCGACATGCGCGGGCACGGCGAGAGCATTAAACCCGAAGATCGCAAACTGGAAAAACGCGTCCGCGACCGTGACCCGGTGCTGTTCCGGGCCATGCACCGCGATGTCTTCGGCGCGTATCGCTGGCTGCAGCAGAGGCCGGAGGTGGATCTCTCCCGTCTGGGCATTGTGGGCGCCAGTGTGGGTTGCAGCGTCGCTCTGGACTATGCCGTACGCGACAAATCGGTGGACACCATCGTGCTGATGACGCCGGGTGAGAATTACCTCGGTGTGGATTCCATTGAGGACATCAAGCAGTACGGCCAGCGGGCGGTGCTGATGCTGACTTCGGAAGAGGAGCGTTCCCAAGGCACGCAAGCATTGTCCGAACTCGCCAAGCAGGCGGAGTTGAAGACCTATGCCAAAACCGGCATTCACGGCACGCGGATGTTCGGCAAAGTGCCGGGCGTTCGACACTACATCGTCACATATCTCAAGAAAAACATCGGCGGCCCATCGGCCGGCGCCGTCACCGCCAGCGTCAACAGCGACGTCTATCACGCCGCCGGCAGCCCGGAAATCGAGAGGATCAACGTCGAGAACCGCCGCCTCTACAGCAGCGCCGTCGAAGCTGAGCGCCGCGGCCTGCGCCCGCCGAAGAACTAGCGCTCTGTCTGAAGTCGATTCATGCGTGTGCACGAGTGTGCCACTGCTCTTGAGCAGTGTTTTTCTACACCGAGGGTTCAGACACTGCTCAAGAGCAGTGGCACACCCGCACGGTTGGCTGAGACACTGCTCAAGAGCAGTGGCACACCCGCGCGGATCGGTCGGCAGAGACGCCGACTGCTACAGGAGTTTCCCGACGGAGCCTAGTCAGCTTGTTTGTTCTGTGGGCGCGAGCTTGTTACAATGAGAGGGTCGAGCCATCGAACAACTTCAGAAAGGGCCTTTATGAATGCACGACGTTTGTATCCCGTGATCCTGTTGTCCGCCGGTTTGATGTACGGCATTGGTGCGCCGGCGGGGGCTGATGATGAGCCTACTCCGCAATCCGCGTCGAAGTCCAGAAAGAGCAAGTCGGACGAGAGCAAATCGAAGGCTGAGACGTTCTCGATCGATCCGACGCACTCGATG
>JADFJZ010000092.1 GCA_022565195.1 Planctomycetota bacterium
CTCACCTGGGTTATGATGCACGTGTTGGCGCCGGCGTTTGCTACTATCGTATTCAGGGCCAGAAATTTTCCGTTGTCTTTCAGAACGGCCGCTGACATCCACGTAAGAAACCTTCCTGCGCGATATATTCCGGGTGGAATTTGGCATACTGTTGGCCGAGTTGCCGCGCTCCGGAATTTGGGTGCCAAACAGAGCGATATTGCGGTATTTGTTTTTCTCGAAAACGTGCTCGCGGCCTGTACCGCTTTCTTGCTCGGCGGTTGCATCGTCGCGTGGTTTCGCGACATGCAGGGATGGGGGCAGATCGCCGCATTTTGCGTTGCCGGCAGCGTCTTTTTTTTGCTTGTGTCACCCTTTATTCTCAGGTTCCGCATATTGAAGGGCGCGGGCGCATTTCCGATTCGCGACTATTTGGGTAGCATTTTACTAGTCTCGATCTCGTGGTGCGTGGGCTCCGGAGTTTCTGCTGCCGGCGCAGTCGGCATGGGATCGGAGAGTTGCGGCTGAACAGGCCTGGGCGTGGCTGCCGCCACCGTGGGTACTTCCGCCGCCGTCTTGGGAGCAGGCAGTTCGACCTTGGCTACAGGGGCTGGACTGTCACCCGCCGCGCGCGGCGCAGTCGCGGACACATCAGCCACTTCCCAGGAGAAATCGGCCCCATTGTCTTCCATTTCGTCCGCGAAAACGGGATCTTCGGAGCGGCCGATCGACATTCCGGAGATATCGGGCTCCGCCTGAGCGGCGACTGCCGTTTCGACGACTGCGTCGTTTTGCTCGTGAGACTCACGGGGCAGGGAAATCGTCGGCGACTTCGCCGCGACTGCATCTTGCTCTTCATCGTGTTGTGTTTGAACGGCGACTCGAACCGTCTGCACCGAAGGTGGCTGCCGGGGGGGCACTTGAGTGGCCACGACGGAGTGGCTCGGTGCGACATGGCCCGCCTGCCGCTCAAGCTCCTGCGGTGCAATCGAGGCCATCGTTCGCAGCTTCTCCAACTGGATCTTCGCAGCGGTCAGATTGGGTTCGAGGGCGATTGCATTGCGGAAGGACTCCGCTGCCTGTGCGTACCGGCCTCCTGCTTTGTCCAGTAAGCCCATGTTGTAATGGGCTCGGGCATCGCCCAACACCATCTGGAATTGCTGGAAGGCCTCATCTCGCCTGGCCAGTCTGCTCATCACGATGCCCAAGTTCACTCGCGCCCGCTGATAATCAGGCTTTAATTGCAAGGCGGCACGGAGTTCGCGTTCCGAATCGCTCCAGCGTTTCTGGGCCATGAGACTGAAGGCCAGGTTGTTCCGCAGGTAGGCGAGTTTCGGATCCATCTTGATCGCACGGCGGAGCGTGCGTTCGGCTTCAGTGTGCTGCCCGACCTTATCCAGGCAGATCGCCAATCGATTGCGGGCGCCGGTGAACTTCGGATTCAAATCCAGCGCCTTGCGGTATTGGATGATGGCCTGCTGGATTTGCTTCTTTCCTTCAAGCAGTTGCCCGGCGGCGAAGTGGGTGAACGGCTGGACCTCCGGTTCAGGTACATCCTGTTCCTGGAATATTCTGGCCTGATTCTGCTGAAGCCATTGATTCGTGCTTTGTTCGTGTCCCAGAAGACTGTTCACGACTCCGCATCCGCCCGCAGTCCAGATGAGGGATGCGGCCAGGCCGGCGATCAACAACGGGCCAACTTTCATGTCTGCTCCTTCGTCAGGCGACTAACCTCCGGTTCCGAAGCCGCCGCCGGCGCCCAGATCGGTCAAGGCTTCTTGTTCCGGCGAGAACGCGCGCTCCATAACCTGTATCGCTTCCTCGGCGCCCATGCCTTTGCTCTTCCTCAGCCCCACTTGTGCGATAATCCGCTCTTGGGCGATGCCCGACTCAGCCAGGAAACGCGTGATGCTCGCGATCCGCGCTTCATTGAATTCTTTGTCCGTTGTTGAAGATTGGAAACTCAATGTTCCACCCGAGTCGCTCAGCAGTCGAGCGTAGCGTTCGAGGCGTTGTTCGCCCAGCGTATTCAACTCGGTCCTGTGCGGAACAAAATGGATCTCTGCCATGGCCATGTCGTGCAGCATGGCGTTGTCGCCCATGGCGACCAATCGTTCCTCCATGATCTCACGCGCGTCATGGAATGACACATTGGTTTCAGTGAAGCGTTCGCCGACGTGATTGCACCCCGCAAGCAGAAACACAACTGCAAAAGCCGGAACGCCCGCTCTCAGGATTCTCATGAGTTTCTCCTTCAATCAAAGCGCAATCGAATGCCGGCACCAGGGGCTGGGCCACCCCGGGTTGGTCGGTTACGCGAACAGCGATGCTATACTTGATATCGAGCAGTTTCAGCTCGAGAGTTGAGCTTTTGTGGGCCCCTTGAGCGGGGGTGTCCAATCGGTCAGCGGGGCGTACTGGTACCCCGGCGTGACCTACATTGGGTTGTTTTGAAAGGTCTTGATCATATTCAGAGCCGCTGGACCCACCAAGACAACGAATATCGCGGGAAAAATGAACAGCATCAACGGTAACATGAGCTTGACGGTCGTTGCCTGAGCCTTCTCCTCCGCAGCCTGCCTGCGCTTCACCCTCATCGCATCTGCTTGGTTGCGAAGAGCTTTGGCCACGCTGGTGCCGAATTTCTCAGCCTGGGTAATGATGGCGACCAGCGATTGCATCTCCGGCACGCCGGTTCGCATGGCCATGTTGCTGAGCGCCTCGCTTCGGGGAATGCCCATCTGGCCCTCGTAGGTCACGAGTTGCATTTCTTCGGACAATTCGGGATGCACGATCTTCATTTCGTCGCCCACGCGTTGAATTGCGGCATCCAGGGCCAACCCGGATTCCACGGAAATCACCAGCAAGTCCATGGCATCGGCGAGACCGTGTTTGATCTTGGTGGCGCGCTGCCCTCTCGCGATCCACAGCCACACATTCGGCAACATGAAACCAACGCCGCCGCTGCCGATCACCCAGGTCAGAACATCCATCGCGGGCTTGCCGGCGCTGAGCTGAAACACCAAGGCGACGAGGGCACACCCGATCCCGCAAACCGTTTTGCTCGACAGAAAGAGCGTACTCGCGTTCTCCCGTCGGAAACCGGCGTTGGCGAGCTTGATGCGGAGCATCGAAACTTCCGTATCGCTCTTCGGCATGACCGGTCTCATGGCGATTGGCGCCACGCGTTCGAGCATTTTCTGCGCGGTTGATTCCTTGGCCTGCTTCTGGATCTCGATCGTTTCATCGACGCCGCGCTTGCCCATCATGCGCCGTTTGAGCGCTTCCTTGTCTACTTTTCCCTTGGGCCACAGCGCATAGAGGATCAATCCGACACTGACGACAGCGAGCAGACCAAGCAAAGCGAGTTCATTCATTTCAAACTCCCACCATCAAGCTAGACTTTGATGTTCACGATCTTCTTGATCAGGGCCATCCCCATGAGCTGCATGCCCCCGGCAATGCACAGCAGCATCCGGCCCTGAGGTTCATTGATCAAAGTCATGGCGTATTCGCGGTTCATGCTCAAAGACGCAAAGAACACCACGAAGGGCAGGGCGAGCAACACCCAGCCGGACATGCGCCCTTCGGCGGTCAGGCCTCTGACCATGCCCAGCAACTCAATGCGACTGCGAATGACACTGCTGATCTTGTCCAGAATCTCCGCCAGATCGCCGCCGGTTTGACGCTGAATGAGTACGGCCGTGACGAAGAACCGGATGTCCATTTGGTCGCAACGGTTGGCCATGTTCACCAGCGCGTCTTCCGTCTTCACGCCCAGGTTCTGCTCGTGAAAGACTCTGCCGAATTCCGTTCCGGCCGGATCGGGCAACTGTTCGGACACCAACTGGATCGCTCCGGCGAAAGAGTGACCCGCCCGCAATGACTGGCTCATCATTTCGAAGACGTCTGGCAATTGGCTCACCAGCTTCCGCATCCTCCAGCCGCGCTTCATCTTCAGCCACAGGAGGGGCAGGAACAGGATCGCGGTGCCCACAGCGATGGCGATCAGAGCGCCCATGCCCAGGACCAGCAAGCCCATCGAGGTGACCAGCGAAGCGGCCAGCAGCGTCGATAGAAACTTCGTTGCAGAGGTGTCTACATTGGCTTGGTCCAGAGAGACCTGAAGTTTTGGGACCACGGACAGGCCGGAGACGAACTTGTACAGCAGATTGCTGTCGTCCGTCTCAGGTCGTCGCAGCAACGACTCACGAATGCGTTTCTCGCGGTCCGATGCCCCGCCGCCGGCGGAGCGATCCTGCAGGCGGGCCATGATCTTGGATTTATCGCCCCCGCGGGAATCCGTTATTGCCTGATAGATTCCATAGCACAGAAACATCGCGCCTGCGACTGGAAAGAGGAAAAACATGAACTCAGATGCACTGACCGCTAGGAACAACATGTCTGCGCTCCCTTACAGGCTGTTTTCGATTGTCCGGTGTGTGGCTTATCCATTGCAGGTTGGCAACTCCCCGCGTTCGAACAAGGACGAATCAACCTCACAACCCGAGGATTTCAGGATTTCCAAAAAGCCCGGCCGAATCCCGGTCGCCATGAATTTGCCATATGCTTTACCTTCGTTGTCCAACCCGATCTGCTCAAACTTGAAGATGTCCTGCATGGTGATGATGTCACCCTCCATGCCCTGCACCTCCGTAATGGTGGTGATCTTTCTTGGTCCGCCGGCCAGGCGCTGGGCCTGTACGATGAGGTGGATGGCCGAGGCAAACTGCTGCCGGATCGCCTTGAGGGGCAACTCGAAGCCCGCCATCATGACCATGGTCTCGACGCGCTGCACCGCGTCGCGCGTGCTGTTGGCATGAATCGTCGTCAGTGAACCATCGTGGCCGGTGTTCATGGCCTGCAACATGTCAAGGGTCTCGGGTCCGCGGCACTCGCCGACCACGATTCGATCGGGCCTCATCCGCAGGCTGTTGACCAGCAGGTCGCGGATGGCGATGGCCCCTTTGCCTTCAATGTTGGCCGGCCGAGTCTCCAGCCGAACGACATGGGGCTGACGGAGTTGCAATTCCGCAGCGTCTTCGATGGTCACGATCCGCTCAGTGTCCGGGATGAAGGACGACAAGTTGTTCAGCAGGGTCGTCTTTCCAGAGCCCGTACCGCCGACAATCAAGATGTTCAAATGGGCCCGCACACACCCCCTGAGGAAGTCGACCATCTGGGGAACGATCGAACCGAATCTGATATAGTCGTCCCAGGTGATCGGATCGGCGCCGAATCGTCGAATCGACATCGATGGGCCGTCGATGGCCAGCGGGGGAATTACGGCGTTTACGCGACTGCCGTCCTTGAGCCGGGCATCGACAAGCGGCGTTGTTTCATCGCAGCGCCGGCCGACGGCGCTGACGATCTTGTCGATGACGTGCATCAAGTGTTCGTCGTCACGAAACTGGATGCCGGTCAGTTCCAGCTTGCCGTTTCGTTCCACGTAGCAGGTTTTGGGACCGTTGATCAGGATGTCGCTGATCGACGGGTCGGCGAGTAACGCCTCGAGCGGCCCCAGCCCGAAGGTTTCGTCCAGAACTTCTTCGATCAGTCGTTGTTTCTCATTGAAATTGAGAAGCATGTTCTCTTGATCAACCAGCGCCACGACCAACTCGCGGACCTGATCCCGAAGATCGCTCTCCTCTCCGGTCACGCGCGTGATATCCAACTGGTCGACGAGCTTGCGGTGCAATCGCGCCTTGAGCTCGTAATACTGCTCCTGCTTTTCCTGATCCGCCTTTGAGACCTTGGGAGGCTCGGGTTTTGCAGGTTGCTCCGGCGCGGGTGCCGCAGGCGGTGCCGCGGTTGCTTTCAAAGGGGCAGCCGCCTTTTCAGTCTTGGCCTTGGGCGCGGGCGGCGCCGGCTTGAGGGGCTTGCGATTGCCGATGTCTCTTGATTTTCCGAACAAGTTATGTTCCTATCAATGTACGCGGTTCAGATTCTCGTACCGAATCGCACTCTATCTCGTTCAAGTCACCGATCGAATCCGGTTTGTCATCCTTTGCTGAACATCTTACTGAATAGGCTTCCGAAATATCACGACATCTTTTCCAGGAAAAGAAACGGACCAGTCCAACCACTCCGCGTTCCACTGCATCGTCCTCTGGCGGTAGAACGCCACGTGTGTTTCGTCTCGGACATACCGCCAGTCCACGAAGACCTGATCGCGGAACAACTCCGTCATGACCGCCAGCCACCCTCCCGGTTGGACAAGGCCGTTTAATTTCTCAAACTCCTTTCCGGGCTCGAAGAAATGTTCGGCCGTCTCCGTGCATGTGACGAAGTCGTAGGATCGGTCCAAGACCTGCGAA
>JADFJZ010000093.1 GCA_022565195.1 Planctomycetota bacterium
GACCAGCAACCAAAAGACCATGGCGGCGTACAACATGGCGTGCTCCGCGGGAGGCTCCCGCAACCTGTCTGAAACATCTCGATCGACGATTGGAATATCGGAAAACGCACCGGATGGGGATCAATAGAACTAAGGCCAACGGAGCGTTGGATTTATAGTGTCGTTTGGGCGGATAATCCCGCTATAATGGAACTTTGGCGGGGTGACCGCTTGGGGCCGTCATTATCCTGCTAAGAGTGAGGTCGTTTCGTGAATCTGTTCCTCATCGAGACCATCCGCCTGGGGGTTCGCAACCTCCGGCTGCACATGCTGCGGTCCCTGCTGACCGTGCTGGGCATCATCTTCGGCGTGGCTGCCGTCATTTGCATGTTGTCGATCAGCGAGGGCGCCTCGGCGGACGAAATGAGGCTGATCGAGCTGATGGGCACGAAGAACATCATCGTGCAATCGGTTCGCCCCCAGCAAGCCGCTCAAGTGGCGGAGGGCCAGAACACGGCCATGCTGGAATTCGGCATCAAGCGCCGCGATATGAAGATCATCCAGAAGACGATTCCGCACTTGGTCGATGTCATTCCGTTGCGTGAAGTCGCCTACGAAGTCACGTATCACGACAAGAAATTCGCAGCCATGGTGATCGGCACGTCGAACACGCTGTTCGACAACGTCAATCTCGAGATTCAGCCCGGCGGCCGGGCGCTCACGGAGCAGGATCTCAAAGCGCGTGCCAAGGTCTGCGTCATCGGAGACGACATCGCCAAGGCTCTGTTCCCGCTGCTGGATCCGATCGGCGAGTCGCTGTTTGCTCAGAATCCGGGCACGGGGGGAATTCCGTATCGTGTCATCGGCGTGATCAGCCCGGTCAAGACTGCCGGCGCCCCGGCCCGCGGCACGCAGGAGCGCAATTTCAATCGAGAGATTTACATACCGCTGACGACCGCCGACGATCGCTACGGCGATATGATCCTCAAGCGTGCCAGCGGCACGCGCGAGTTTCTAAAAGTGGAATTGAGCGGCTTGTTTGTCGTCGTCGATAAAGTCGAAAATGTGCTGATGATCTCGGAGATGGTCGCACGGGTCTTTGAAAAGACGCACGACAAACAGGATTACGACATCCGCGTTCCCCTCGCCAATCTGGAGCAGGCCGAGCGCAAGAAGCGGAACCAGCAACTCGTTCTCGGCATCATCGCCGCCGTGTCCTTGCTGGTCGGCGGGATCGGCATTATGAACATCATGCTCGCCAGCGTTACTGAGCGAACCCGCGAGATCGGCATTCGCCGAGCCCTGGGTGCCAAGCAGCGCCACATCGCCATGCAGTTCCTGGTCGAGACCGTCGTGCTGTCCACACTGGGCGGCATCGTCGGCGTGCTGTTGGGCTGCGCCGGTGCCGTGATCATCACACGGCTGGTCGACTGGGAGACCATCGTCCGTCTGTGGACCGTGGTGATCAGCTTTGGCCTGTCCGTGCTCATTGGCATATTCTTCGGAATGTACCCGGCGATCCGCGCCTCGAAGCTGGACCCGATCGAAGCGCTTCGATATGAGTAGTCCCGGAATGGTGAGAGCATCGGAGTGCTCGGCATGGGACCGCGTGTTCGACCCTGATTTCGCGGAATCGGGATCTCGTGCGGCTGTATTATCGGAAATGCAAGCCAAGTCGCTTCAGAATGCTCTAATTGTACTTGCATCTTGCAAAATCCGTGCTATATTTGAAAGTGAATTAGTCTCATAGTTTCATCCACACATCCTCCCCCCGCGAAAACTAGACGAACGACGCAACACTCGTGAAGAGAGTCTTTTCGGTTGCGCGGTGTCGGGATGAGAATGTGTATGAAGCGTCACGCTTTCCGTAACCAATTGGGTTGCAGAAACTTGAGCACAAGAGGAGAGCGCTTGCCAAGGAGGCGAGTGCAATAATGCTGTGTCCAGCGGACATCCCATAATAGGGATGAGCTGCCATTTAGCCCTTGGAGGCTGAGGAGAACGGCATGGTGTCAACGGGCACGACGAAGGAGGCAAGTCGTCCGGGGGATCGGTTCATCCCCTCCGTGCGGCTGCCGCGGAAGAGGTTCCTGGATTCGCTCGATCGGGCAGACCTGAAGTTGTTCGATAAGCACCTGCACGAGCCGGCCGAATATGTTTACTCTCCCAAGTTCAAGTTGGCCCGAACCGAGCGCGAATTTTTCGGCAAGACCGCAGCTGCGGCTGCACTCAAGAAGTGCTCCAAGGCCGACTTGACCACGCCGGACAGCGACAAGATGGGCTCCGCCGGGCCTTCCCATAGCGCCGAAACCGAACGATTCCTCTTTGACCGTTATAACTACGCACGCTATCGAATCTACAACATCCTCCAGGCACACGCCGACCGTGTTTTCCCGGTCAAGGCGTCGCGCGACTTTCTGGTGTGGGCCCGCCGCGCTCACCAATTGCGCAGCGAGATCATCCAAACGAACATGCCTCTGGTCATGTCCATGACCAAACGATCGCGGCTGGCCGGGCTGGATTACAACGACATGATCAGCGAGGGCAATCTCGCCCTGATCCGCAGCGTGGAGAAGTTTGACACGGCACGCGGCTTCAAGTTCAGCACCTATTCCTGCCGGGCGATTCTCAAGAGCTTCTCGCGACTGGCGATGCGAACGGGTCGGTATCGCGGGATGTTCCCCGTCGAACTGACCACGGAACTGGAGAAGAGCGATTACATCGAGCGCAAGCGGATCGCGGCGGAAGAGGATTTCGTGGACGATTTGAAACGCATCCTGACCGCCAATCTGGCCCATCTCAATGAGGTCGAGAATACGGTCATCCGGGAGCGTTTTGCATTGGACACCATCCGACGACGAGCCCAACCTCAAGACGCTGGAGCAGGTCGGCCGGATCATCGGCGTGACCAAGGAGCGCGTCCGGCAGATTCAAAACAAAGCCCTGAAGAAGATCAAAGTGGCCCTCGAAGACGACGTGGTCGCCGCCTGAGGCGAACGCTTACCACAACATCCCAGGCCCGCAGTCGCCCCTGGACGGCTGTGGGCTTTTTGGATTTCAACTTCATGGTTGGCAGAGCGTTAGGACCTCTGCGCGGGCCTCGGCGGACCTCGGGCCGGGTGTAAAGACTTGCCCGGACACTCGGATCGGCCATACTTAGGGAGGCAGGAGGAGCGAGTGGGTCTCCTCTCGAAGTTCGGCGACACAGGCATTTAGTGAGGAGAATGCGTCATGTGCAGGCAAGGCAGGATGGTATGGATCGGCGCGGTGCTTTTGGCGCTGTTGGCCGGATGCGGCAATCTCGGTTGGATCGATCTGACCTTTCAACCCAACGCGGACCGCAATGATAGCGGTGAGGCCAACCTCAGGCGCATCAACTCCGCCGAAGGCTGGATCGAGTTTTTCCGAGATCAAATCAACGCCCGCCGGGAACAGCCTTACGGCCGAGATGGGGATTTTCTCATTCTGGAAACGGATCTTTTTCTGGGCGGTGCGCCCGCGCCCGTGGGCCAGGCAGCGCCGGCTGCTGACGGAGGCGCCTCGTTGGACGATTCGGGAGTGGGTGGTCCCGGATTCTCGACCACCAATGTTCAGGAGATCGGCGTCGATGAGGCGGATGTCGTCAAGACCGACGGGCAGTACATCTACATGCTGGTGGGCTCCGAGCTGCGCATCATCCAGGCCTATCCCGCGAGCGAATTGCAGGAACTCGCCTCCGTTCCGCTGGACGGCTCAAGCTGGTCAAATTCCCAACTGTACCTCAATGCCGATCGCGTCATCGCAATCACTCAGCCGCAACAGGTCTACCTCGATGATCCAATAATCCTCCTGGGCGACGGCGCTGTGGATGACGGCCGGGAGGACGAACCGCGCGCCATACAATCGCCCGTGGAGCTAATCGAAGAGTACGGTCTGTATTATGAGCATCAAAAGACCAATGTCGCGGTGATCGACGTTTCGGACGCCGCGATGCCGGTGATCGAAGCGCAATGGACGCTCGACGGCTATTATGTGGACAGCCGTATGATCGACGGCGTGCTGCACGTGGTGCTCAATCAATCGCCGTACATCCCATTCGATCTGGAGCCCGCGACGATCACGACCGACAACATCGAGAAGTTCATTCCCGCCTACGGCGTTTCGTTCGCGGACGGTTCGCAGGACTCGGGCACGCTGGTGTCGTGGGGTGATTTCTATCGCCCCGCCGATCCCGACGGCTATAACATCACATCCGTGGTTTCGATTGACACCACCAACCCGAGAGCGGAATTCGGATCGGTCGCCATTATGGCGGATCCGGGCACGGTCTATGCCTCGACCACCGCGCTGTACCTCACCGACCCGAACTATGACTACTTCGGCGACTGGCGCGAGACGCTCGACATCCACAAGTTCGCCCTGACCAAAGGCGGCGCCGTGTATTCCGCCAGCGGTTCGGTTGAGGGCCGGCTGGTGAATCAGTTTGCGCTCGGGGAGTATCAGGACCACCTTCGCGTCGCGACCACCACCGGCTGGCCTTGGGCGTGGGACGCACAGACATCAACCAACAACGTGTTCGTGCTGGCGACCGACGGCGACACACTGAAGACCGTCGGTTCCATCACGGGCCTGGCGCCGGGCGAGCAAATCTACTCCGCCCGCTTCCTGGGCGAACGGGGCTTCATGGTCACTTTCCGGCAGATCGATCCGCTCTTCGCGCTCGACTTGTCGAACCCCGCAGATCCGAAAGTCGCCGGCGAACTCAAGATCACCGGCTTCTCAGAGTACATTCATCCCCTGGACGAAGATCATTTGTTGACCCTGGGCCGGGCGGGCACCGACGAGGGCTTCATCGAGGGCTTGCAACTTTCGATCTTCGACGTCAGCGACCTGAGTAACCCGCAACTCGTGACCACGAAGCAAATCGGCGGTCCGGGCACCTCTTCCGAAGCGGAATACAATCACAAAGCCATAACGTTCTATCCGCAGGAGAACCTTCTGGCCCTGCCGGTGCAGATCTACGGCGATTCCTGGGAGTATGAGACTTCGGCCGTGCAGGTTTATCATGTGACTCCGGAGGACGGCATCACGCTTCGCGGCCAGATCTCGACCGAACCCGATCCGGCTGCGGAGTATCCCAGCTACTGGGGCTGGTCGCGCGGCCTGTTCATCGACGACATGGTCTACGCAGTCACGGAAATCAACGTGCAAGCTGCCTCACTCAACAGCCCCGGCGATGTCACTCAGAGCATCGAGATCGAAGGCTCCCCGAACTTGTCCAACGGAGGATTCGACGACATCATCATCCTGCCGGCGGGCGAGGATGGCGCGGGACCGTCGACCGGTGGCTCGGCCGGCGAGACCGACGCCAACGAGGGAATCGAGATCTGATACCACTGCTAAACGACGAAGTCAAATCTAAAAACCCACCCGTTGGCTTGCCGTTTAGCAGCCTTGGCCAAGCGGATCGGTCTGTGAGTGCGATGCACGGAGCGGCAGACGATTTGTCAGGCACGACACGCCCTTGCGAATGTTGACAACAGTTGCGATGCCGCGTCCAACCCTTATACTGCGCCGCTGTTGTACTGGGCCGGGCCAAATTGACTGCACCAACCGGATCGTGACGCTTGAAACGCTCTCCACTTCTTGTTCTGTGCCTCATCGCGCTCGTTGATTTGAGCAGCTTCGGCCTGATCATCCCCCTGCTGCCGATTTACGCCAAACGATTCGATGCCAGCGGCACGCTGCTGGGCTTGCTGCTGGGCTGTTTTTCGCTGGCCCAGTTTGTCTTCGCGCCGATTCTGGGTCGCTGGTCGGATCGCATCGGGCGCCGCCCGGTGCTGCTGGTCAGCGTCGCGGGCAGCGTGGGCGCCCACCTGCTGCTCGGGCTCGGCGACCTCGGATCCTGGATGTGGCTACTCTTTGCCGCGCGGGTGCTCGACGGCGTGACCGGCGCCAACATCGCGACCGTTCAGGCTTATGTCGCCGACATCACGACGGGCAAAGAGCGAGCCCGGGGCATGGGCATGATCGGAGCCATGATCGGGCTGGGATTCGTAATTGGACCGGCGCTCGGGCTCGCCCTTCTCGCCATCGGCACAAAGGTAGGCGGCGAGACGACCGGCACATCTTGGCCGGCCTTCGGCGCGGCGGTCATTTCGAGCATCGCGTTCTTGCTTATTTGGAAATTCCTACCTGAACCACAGACACGTGACGCGGCGCCTTCGGCGCAGCCGGAACCTCGGTTGTTCTTCACAAATCTGCGGCACGTGGTCCGAGACCCGCGGCTTGGGGAGTTGCTTCTGCTGTTGGTGACCTT
>JADFJZ010000094.1 GCA_022565195.1 Planctomycetota bacterium
GACGAGCTGCCACATTTCTTCGTCGTCCATGCCCTCCTGGGCCGGCATGGGCGTACCTGGAACGCCACAACGGATGCGTTTGAATACTTCCTCACGGTCGATTCCCCCTCGAAATTCCCCGGCAGTCAGATCTCGAACCGCAATCTGTTTGCCCCGTTCGTCCAATGGCTTGTCGAGCCCGTCACCGCGTCCCGTGGAGCCGTGGCAGGAGGCGCACCGGGCCATGTATATCTCGCGGCCGACTGCCGTATCCGACTGAAAACCCGGCGGCAGGCTGGGTACATGGATGGGTTCGCTCGGCGTCACTCTCCGGTGTGAGATGGCTTCGATTTGCTCATCCTCATACTCTTCCTCTTCTTCTTCAAACTGCTCGACCAGTCGATCGACCCAGCCGAGACGGTTGAGCTCCCGCACATAGCCCGCCAAGATGACCACGTCGGAATCGGTGAGGTTCGGGCGAGCCGGCATGGCTCCGAAGTGGCGGCCGGAGCGAATAGTCTGCTCCAGATCTTCCTTCGTCGGCACGCCGTTCAATGTCGAGATGTACCGGATCGGCTCATTGCGAAAGTCACGCGGACGCACATCCAGCGCGATGGCTGCCGGGCCGTCGCCCCTACCGGTTGAACCGTGACAGGCCGCGCAGTGAGCGACATAAAGTCTCTGCCCCTCGATTGATGCTGGCATTGAGAGCCGGGCTCCGGTGCTGCGACAGGATAGCGCCGCGCACGCCAGGATGAGCGCAACTCCCAGCCCGGTCCAGCAGGCGGAGTATCTCCGCGATATATTCTTACGCGCTTGTAGAATCGAAATGAGCATCATCGAAACGAGACCTCCGTCCGCGTAGCGTGAGCAGCGGCAGTGTCTTTCAGCAACGGTCATAGGAGCAATTGGAATGCCAGGAACTGCATCCCCCGTGGAGGACACCGAAGGGGGGTGAGGGGAGTGGCCAAGCGTAGATTGCCGCAGACCGAGAGTGTTCTTGCGCACCCCCGCATTCGCCGGACGCTATCTCGGGCGGGTCGGGGAGCCTGGAATGTCGATTGCTATGTCACCCACGGCAACCGATGGCCCCCGGATGGCGCATCAACGCGATGGTGCGGCTATCATAGGTGGAATGGATGTGGGCGATTTTCGACAAATGAAGGCATGGATTGGGCTTACGCCCTCGGAAGCAGATCAGCTCCGTCAGGTCGGCCCGCGCCTACAGGCCAGTTTCCCGGGTGTCGTTGAGCTCTTCTATCGCACACTGCTTAAAGATCCCCAGGCCAAGGCGGTGTTTCGCGATGACGCCCAAATCCATCGGGTGCAAGAATTGCTCAACATTTGGATGCAGGAGTTGTTCGAAGGGCGCTACGACGAGGCGTACTTCGAAAAACGCAGCAAGATCGGACGCACCCATGTGCGAGTAGATCTACCCCAACGGTTCGTCTTTACTGCCATGAGCCTCATCCGCACTGAGCTCACTCAATTGATCCAGGCATTGGATTTGCCAGACACTCTTCGGACCACAGAAGCGCTTCACAAACTGCTGGATCTAGAGCTGGCCATTATGCTCGAAACCTATCGTGAATCCTACGTAGACAAAGTGAGGGAAGCCGACCGCATCATCATGCAGAGGCAATTGGACGAAGTTCAGCACATGGCCACCATCGGGCAATTGGCTGCTTCGCTGGCCCATGAGATCAAGAACCCGCTGGCCGGCATCAGCGGTGCCGTACAAGTCATTTCCAGGGAAATGGAAGATTCGCACCCGCACCGCCAGATCATGAAAGAAATACTTCAACAGATCGATCGTCTCGATTCGGCCGTCGACGACTTACTCATTTATGCCCGCCCAAAGCCACCTGAGTTGCGGCAGGCTGATGTGGGGCAGGTGATTCGCAATTGCCTGAACGTTCTTCGCGGTGACCCATCGCTGCAGACGTTGACTGTAAAGTGCGAAGGCGCTGATCATCATCTTGATGCCACGATCGATTCTGTGCAAATGGAACAGGTCGTTTCGAATCTGGTCCTAAACGCCGCGCAGGCATGCAACAGCGATGGACAGATCACCGTTGCATTGGCCGCCACTGACGATAAGCTGATGATTCGCGTCCAGGACAACGGCGAGGGCATGTCTGAAGAGACGCGCAAACGGGCCCTGGAACCGTTTTTCACAACCAAGGCCAAGGGCACGGGATTGGGCCTGTCCATTTGTGCTCACATCGTGCAGGCTCACCGGGGAAGCCTCCAGATCACCAGCACGCCAGGCGTGGGAACGCTAGTCGAGATCTGCCTCCCAAGGAGACCACACGCGGCGGGCGAAACGAGGAGTGTCATATGAGCAATCCAACCAAGGTGCTGATCATCGAAGACGAGCAGCTCATTCGATGGTCCCTGAAAAAGCGTTTCGGCGCCGAAGGCTATTTGAGCGATGAGGCCGAGACCGGCAAGAAGGGTCTGGCCCTGTTTGGCGAGAGCTGCTACGACCTGGTCATGTTGGATTACAAGCTGCCCGATCTAAATGGAATCGAAGTGCTGCGGAGAATCAGAGCGCTTGATCCAGACGTGGTCGTGATTCTCATGACGGCCTTTGGGAAAGTCGAAATCGCCGTGGAGGCCATGAAGCTCGGTGCTTATGACTTCGTGAGCAAACCCTTCCAGATTGATGAACTGATGTTGCAGGTCGAACGCGGCCTCGAGACCACCCGGCTGAAGCGACAGGTTCGCGATTATCGCGAGAGCGTGAAGACTCAGTATGGCTTCGATCATCTCATCGGTGAATCCCGTCAAATGAAACACATCTATGAGCTGATTCAGGATGTGGCCGCCAGCGGCAGCGCCACCATCTTTTTGCTGGGTGAAACAGGAACCGGCAAGGACCTGGTCGCCAAGACAATTCACTACAACTCTGACCGGGCTGATCAGCCGTTCGTCAACATCACCTGCACTGCTTTGAGTGAGACGCTCCTGGAGAGCGAACTGTTTGGGCATGAGAAAGGGGCATTTACCGACGCCAAGTCCCAAAAGCAGGGATTGTTCGAACTGGCCACGGGCGGGACGGCGTACTTGGATGAAGTGGGCGATATGCTGCCAGCACTACAAGCCAAGCTGCTGCGGTTCCTGGAGGAGAAGACGTTTCGGCGTGTGGGCGGTGTACAAGATATCAAAGTAGATGTGCGCATTATTGCGGCCACCAACCGCGATATCCAGCAGGCGGTCGCGGAACGAGATTTTCGCGAGGATCTCTATCATCGGCTCAACGTCATCACCGTCGAGCTGCCGCCACTGAGGGAAAGGGACGGGGACCTGGAGCTACTCGCTCGGCACTTTGTCGATGCGTATTGCCGCGAGTATCGCAAGAACATCACCGAAATCGAGCAAAAGGCATTTGATCGCCTGCGGTCCTATTCCTGGCCAGGAAATGTTCGCGAACTGCGCAACACCATCGAACGCGCCGTGATTCTTTCAAAATCCGGAACTCTGACAGCCAGCGATTTTGTGATCGGTCGACAGGATGAATCGTCCTCTCTCAACTTGCGCGGTCTGCAACTTCCTCCGGATGGCGTGGATCTTCATGACGTCGAGGCCGAACTGGTGCGGCAGGCGTTGCAACGGACCACGAGTAACCAGACCAAAGCCGCCAAACTGCTCGGCCTGTCTCGAGATCAACTCCGCTACCGCATGGAAAAGCTCGGCCTGCTGCATTCCAACACGAGACCCTGAGGATTTTCCGCAATAGGGGCGTGATTTTGCACACTTCGCGGAACGGGCGGCTGAATCCACGGGCTACCGCCCGCGGATGTTATGACATATAAACGATTTGTCTTGCTGCTGATACTCCCACGGAGCAGAGATTTTGAGCATTCCAGGCCACATCCAGCCCGGCGCCTCCAGTCAAGTTGACTCCCGGCTTCTCGCGACCGTGGACCGACTCGTGGAGGCCAACGACCTCCAGGATCTGCTTGCGATTGTCGGGCACGCCGTGGCGGAGCTGGAAGGTGTGCGCGTCGTGGGGCTGGGTGTCTACGAACAGCGCCGGCAGGTTTTGGTCGTGTACGGCCCGTCTGCGCGTGCGGAACCAGGCTCCATCTCAGCCAACGGCGAGGAATTCCCGCTGGTGGAGACGGAAGCCGCCTCGTTCTTGACAAATCCATCGACTTTTCTTTCCGCGCCACTCAAGCCGGATAGGGGCACGCGCATGCAGCGTCGCCTTTGCACGGCCGGGCTGCGGCGATACGTCAGCATTCCGCTAATTCACCGCGGACAGTTACTCGGCGTGTTGTATGCCAGCTGTCACGACGGGTCTCGGCCCGACGGCGCTACGGTCGAGTATCTGGAGCACTTGGCCAGATTGCTGACGCCCGCTCTGTGGAACCACCTCACACAGACCCGACTTGCGCTGGGCGATCGTCGTCGAGCGACGTTGATTGAACTCAGCGACGTGATCAACACCTCACTGCAAATGGCACCGATTCTCGAGTCTGCTCGCCAGGCGCTCGCTCAGATCGAAGGACACCGCGTGAGCATTATCGCGCTGCTCCGCGAAGACGGCCGATCCTTCGAGGCGTACTGGCATCCGTCCCCTGCCGCGCTGGACCGGGCCAATGCAACAACGGAGCCGGAAGTTCTGCCGACGAAGGCCACGCCGCTCCCGTGGGTCTTGGAGCGCCGTCGAACCTTCGAGTCCGAAGATGTTCAGGACAGCTCTTCTTTTGAGATCGACCGGCGCCTGGCCGAACTCGGTGTGCGGCGCTACGTCGTCGCGCCGATGTTCGTGCGCGGGAAGATCATCGGCGGACTTTTCTTCGGGACGTCTGATCCACACCCTGCCCTGACGACCGACGTGTGGTTGTACGAAAACATCGCCCTGCAACTGGCACTCGCCATCGACAATGCCCGTCAATTCGAGCAGCTCAGACAGCTCTCCGACCGTCTCGAACAGCAGAACGTCTACTTGCGCGAAGAAATCGAGACGGTTCATAATGTGGAAGGAATGATCGGGCGTTCAACGGGGATGGCGCAAGTGTTGACCGCCGTTTCCAGAGTCGCGAAGACTGATGCGGCGGTGTTGATCACAGGGCCGACGGGCGTGGGTAAGGAACTGGTCGCGCGGGCCATCCATGCGCAGAGCAACCGCGCGAAGCACCCGCTGGTCAAAGTGAACTGTGCGGCGATCCCCGATAACCTCGTCGAGAGCGAGCTGTTCGGACACGAGAAGGGGGCCTTCACATCCGCTGTCGCGAGACGGATCGGCCGATTTGAACTGGCCCGCGACGGTACACTGTTCCTGGATGAGGTCGGTGAGCTGCCGCTGGCGATACAGGTCAAGCTGCTGCGTGTGCTGCAGGACGGCGACTTTGAGCGCGTCGGCGGAACCGAGACTCTGATCTCCAACGCGCGCATCATCGCAGCCACCAACCGTGACTTGGCAAAGGCGATTGAGAGCGGTTCGTTCCGATCGGATCTCTTCTATCGGCTGAACGTCTTTCCGATCCTGGTGCCGTCGCTGTCCGAAAGACGGGATGACATTCCACTGCTCATCGACTCGTTCATCCAGCAATTCAACCGCCGGATGGGCAAGCAGATTGAATCGATTGACGCCCAATCGATGCAGTATCTCTGCGCGCGTCAATGGCCCGGCAATATTCGCGAGCTGCTCCACGTGATCGAACGGGCCATGATCCTCTGCGACGGGGCCTGCCTAACCGTTGAAGTAACCGAACCTGTTCCCAGCCGAGCTTCGGAATCTGTCGCAGCGTCATCACAGGGCACGGCGCCGGCGCTCCAATCTGTTGAACTTCCTCCCGCGGTGCCCACGCTGGAGGACGGCCAGCGTGAACATATTCGCCGGGCGCTCCAGCAAACCGGCGGAGTCGTCGATGGCCCAAGCGGCGCTGCGGCAATGCTGGGACTCAAGCCCTCCACCCTTAGATCCCGGATGAAACGCCTCGGGATTCATCGCCGGCCCCTGACCTGATCCACACGCGAGAGTCGATCTCGGAATTTTCCTCAATTTGGCCGCGATATATCGCGGAACACGTGAAATATCACAGCGCCAATGACGGCCGCACCATAGCGTGCCCACTCTGCCTTCCGGCGGTGCTGGTGTCCGTGGCAAGAAAGCGGCATTTCTGAGCAGCCAAGCTGGTCTCTGAGCAAGTCGTGCGGAAATCGAGGATGTTTTGTGACCCTGGCACGCCACCTGACATACACGTGGCGACAAGCACCTACTTTTCAGTCCCATATGTAAGGAGACAACTGTCATGAACACGAAGCGTAACCTCATAAGTATCAAG
>JADFJZ010000095.1 GCA_022565195.1 Planctomycetota bacterium
GCATGGCCACGGTCAGCGCGCCGATCCCAAAGCCATAGTAAGCGTGGCCTCGGGCGCGGAACGGCGAGGCGGTCATGTCGGAGGCGACAAAGAAGATCGCGAACATGAACTCGCCGACGATCAAATGGTAGGAGACCAGCATGAATCCGACGGGGAGCGACGGATTGCCGGAGATCAGCCGGATCGGCCACCAGGCAAGCGCTTCGCCGGTCGGCCCACCGGGAATGGGCAGGACGGCAGCCGCAGCGACCAAGCCAAGAATCGCAAAGACGGGCAGCGTCCAATGTACGTAGCTGCGGTATACGAGAAACACGCCGCCCAGCAGGATCGCGATTACCGATGTTTCGCCCATGCCGCCGCCCGTCGTGCCCAGCAGGCAATCGAGCGCGGGCGGTAACTTATCGCGCACGAGTCGCAGTACCGACTCGGAGGCGGGCCGGGCTTCGGTGGGAGGCACGTTGTAGAGATCGGCGAGGATTCTTGCCGGTCGGGCCGCTGTCCAGGCCTCGTTTTCGGCCTGTGCTTCAAGATCAAACCAGGTGTTGTTGCCGCGCCGCGGTGCGGCGCTGGCGATGTCGCCGGTGGCGAGATGGTCCTCGTTCAGCACCGGCCAGTGATCGGGCACCATGAGCACGGGAAACATGAAACACAGCACGGCCCGCGCGACGAGCACGGGATGCCAAAGGTAATGGCCCAGGCCGCCGACGACTTGTTTCGCGACGACGAGCAGTACCGCGCCGCAGGCGACGATCAGGATGCCGCAGGTGGGCGGTACGGCGAGCGCCAGTATTGTCGCCAGCACCACGGTGTGCCCGTTTCGGATCTGTGTGCGGCGGTTGAGCAGCTTACAGACGAACAACTCCGCCGCCGCGGCGCAAGCGATGGCCACACCGATGTACAGGAATGTTCTCAGCCCGAACAGCAGCACGCCGGCTGCAATGACGGGCAGGAGTGCCACCAGCGTCACACCGCTGACGTGCCGCAGCACTTCGCTGCTGTGCCAATAAGGCGGGCCCTCGGGTTGATGGTGAGTCTCAAGATCCATTCTTCCGTCCGCGATGGGCTACCTTCTCAAGAGAGTTCCGCACGTCGCTGATGCTGCTCGCCAAGGGCAGCGACGACGGGCAAACATAGCTGCACAGTCCGCAATCGATGCACGCCCCGGGATGGAGCCGTGCGAGCTGCCGCTCTTGTTGCAGCTCGATGGCTTGCAGCAGCAGGGCGGGTTCGAGCTTCATGGGGCACACTTCCGCGCACCAGCCGCAACGCACACATGCAGTCGAAGCCTCCTGCGTGCCGTCCTGCGGAGGCAGAGCCAACAGTGCGGGGCAACGCAATGTCAAGATGACATCATCATGAAGCAGTGGTCGCCCGGTCATGGGTCCGCCGACGATCAAGTGCCTCGGCTGAGATTGCAAGCCTACCGATTGGAGCACGTGCCGAACCGGCGTACCGTTTGGCACCCAGTAGTTGCCGGGTCTGTCGATCGCCGAGCCGGCCACCGTGACCACGCGCGCGGTCGCGGGCACTCGTTCGGACAGCGCCCGCCCGAAGTGAAATATCGTATCAACGCCGAGAACCAGCGCCCCAATATCGAGCGCCTCCCCGCCCAGCGGGATTTCGCGGCCGATGAGTGTCTGTACGAGCAGCGGATCAGTCCCGACCGGATAGCGGTTCTGCAAATCCACGACGCGGATCGGCGTACGTTTGGCCAACTTGCGAATCGTACGGACCAAGTCCTCTTGTGCGGCATCTAAGGCAATGTAGGTACGCTTGGCGTCGAGGTATTCATGCAGACGATGCGCCGCGCCGACGAGCAGTGCTCCGTACTCGACCAGAATTCGATGATCGGCCGTCCGGCAGGGTTCGGATTCCATGCCGTTGACGATGACGTGCGAGACGCCGCGCTGCCGGGCCTGGTCAATCTGTTCGGCTGCCGAGCCGGCGCCGAGCAACACGGCTCGCGTGACTGCCTCCTCATCGAGCGCCGCCCAATCCGGCGGCGATGCGGCGGCGGTCGCGGGCGGCGTCAGGCGTTCCTGTTGGACGTCGATTTCCACCGCGAGCACTTCGTTGTCCCAAACCGTGGCGACGACTGTGAGTGTGCGCACCCGGCCATCGACGGGGCAAAAAGTGTCTTCATACCCGGATTCGCTTCGCGCCAACCGTTGCCCCGCCCGAACGCGGTCGCCATCATGGACCGCGGGCACAGTCCCTTCGGCAACGGGGACAAACAGCCGCTTGGCAAGCGGGAGCGGCTCGATCGAACAGTTCTCGGTGGAGGATTTCGCGGACGGCAGGAAGATGCCGCCGTAGAATGTGCCTCGTCGGATGAATCGGAACATTTGATCTTCGCTCTTCGCGTCAAATACCCGGGGACGAAACTCTCAGAATACGCCCCCGAAAGGGCTGTGGCTTCCTGCATTGCAGGTACAACTCGGAGTGAGGTCGGCTCGACATCGGAACAGCCGCCAAACGGCAAGCCATCGGCAGGATCCTCCGCGTTGACTTCGTCGTTTGGCAGACGCTTCGCTTCGCATGGGCAGTGTCGCTTTCAATGACGTTCCCGGATCTTGAGGTTTCTTCTCGCCTTTCGATGGCTTATTGTATTGAGAATGTCCGCGCACGCCATACGACCGATCACGAAACCGCTTGATGCGGTCGTGCGCGTGCCGGGCTCGAAGAGTTTGACCAACCGCGCCCTGATCGCGGCTGCCCTGGCCCACGGACGGTCGATTCTCTCAAACGCCCTGTTTGCCGACGACACCGAGCGCCTGCTCGCCGGGCTGGAGACCCTGGGCATCGCCCTGGAGACCGACCGAGCCGAAAACCGAGTGGAAATCACGGGATGTGGGGGCCACCTGCCGGCTTCGGATGCGGACATCGACTGCGGCGAGTCGGGCACCATGTTGCGCTTCTTCACAGCCCTGTGTGCGACGGCGGCGGGCCGATACCGTCTTTGGGGTCGAGGCCGACTGCATCAGCGCCCGATGGCGCCGCTGGTGGATGCGTTGCGGCAGATGGGCGCCCTGGTCGAGTTCGAGGAACAGGAAGGGTGCGCGCCTCTGATTGTGCACGGGCAGGCGCTGGGCGGGGGCCAGATCGAGGTCGATGGTTCTACATCCAGCCAGTTTGCCAGCGCCGTTTTGCTGGCCGGCCCCTGCGCCCGGAGTGATGTCATGCTCGCCATTACGGGCACGCCGATCAGTGAACCCTATGTGCGTATGACCGGCGCCGTGATGCAGGCATTCGGAATCAGTATCGTCACGGAAGATTATCGAAGAATCATTGTGCCGGCGCCGCAAATGTACCAGGCGACGAATTATGAAATCGAGCCGGATGCTTCCAGTGCCGGCTACTTTCTCGCCGCCGCTGCGATTTGTGGCGGGAGAGTGCGCATCGAGGGACTGGGACGCACGAGTTGTCAGGGCGATCTGAAGCTGACAAACGTACTGCAACAAATGGGATGCACTTGTCGTGTTGAGGACGGCTTCGTCGAATTGGAGCGCAGGCCGGATCAATCCCTCCGCGGCGAGCTGGAGTTGGATCTCGGCGACATGCCCGACGCCGCGCCCACGGTGGCTGTTCTCGCCCTGTTCGCCGACGGCCCGGTTCGCATCCGCAACGTCGCGCACCTTCAGCAAAAGGAATCTCCACGTTTGTCGGTTCTGGCGGCGCAGCTCGGCGCGCTGGGGGCCGAGATCGAGGTTCACCGCGACGGCTTGACGGTGCAGCCTGCCCGCGAAATCCGCCCGGGCACCGTTGATCCCTGCGGCGACCACCGCCTGGCCATGGCCTTCGCGCTGGTCGGCCTGTCTGCGCCCGGTGTCGCCATCGGCGACCCCGGCTGCGTGAGCAAGTCGTTTCCAGCCTACTTTGCCCTTCTGGCGAGCCTAAGCGATTAGGTATGTTGCAGTTACGCGCGGCGGCCTCAAGTCCAACCTGCCAAGTTCCGATAACATTTTGAGATGTATGTTTTCCTTGGACCGGCGTGTTGCCCGGTCTTCGGGCGGTCGGCCACTCCGGGGCGGTAAGGCCTTATGTCAGACGTACTGGATCAATCTGAAGTTGATGCCCTGCTCGCGGCGGTCGAAACCGGCGATGTGGGCGGGCCCGGACAAGGCGCGCCCGCTCCAACGCCTGTGGGTGATCCCGCCATTTTCTCTTATTCACCGGCCGTCCAGGAGCGGGACGTTCGCAACTATGACTTCAAGCGTCCGGAGCGCGTCAGCAAAGATCAGATGCGCTCGCTGGAATCTCTGCACGAAAGCTTCGCGCGCAATCTGGGTGCATCGCTGTCCGGGTTTCTGCGTACGATCATCGAGTGTCGCGTGGCCACCATCGAGCAATTAACCTACAGCGAGTTCATCAACGCCCTGCCGAACCCGACGTGTTTCAATCTCATCCACGCGCCGCCGCTGGAAGGGCAAATGTGTCTGGAGCTCAGCCCATTGATCGTCTACCCCATCCTGGATCGACTCCTGGGCGGCTCGAACGCCGAGCTTTTCATTCCTCAACGCCCACTGACCTCAATCGAATTGCGCCTGGTCAAGCGGATCACGGATCAAGCGCTGGAGAGCCTCAACGAGGCCTGGACCGATCTGGAGAAGGTGCAGTTTGAATTGGTCACTACCGAGAGCAATCCTCAATTGGTCCAGATCGTAGCGCCGAACGAGGTGGTTGTCGTGGTCGGCTTCGAGATCAAAATGGGCGCCCGGGCGGGCACCATGAGCCTGTGCATCCCCTTCAATGTCATCGAGCCGGTCATCGCCAAGCTGGGTTCGCAGAGTTGGTACGCCTATACCGGAAGAGTGCAGAGAGTAGATCAAGCCGAGAACATCTCGTGCTCACTGAGTCGTGCCGAGTTGCTCTTGCGATGTTATCTCGCTGAAACCCGCATTACGATCAATGATCTGGTGCATCTGCAAGTCGGCGATATCATCCAGACAAACAAATCCAACGAGGACGACTTGATCCTGCAAATCGAGGGTCAAAACAAGTTTGCAGGGAAGATTGGACAGTTTCGCGGATCCCGCGCCCTGCGGATCGGTCGCCGTGCCGCCCCGAAAGAGCGTCTCTGAAGCGGCGGGGGACGGATCCGCTCCTGACGGGAGAACAACCACCGCTTCCGGTCAATCTGATGGCTGAATTTTGCCCATCTTGACATTGAGACTTCAGCACGTGTAACATCATGTGCGGCCATTCGTTGGTGAACGGCCTGTCGAACCCGTAGGAGGAGCGCAATGCCTGCCGATCGGCCTGAACTGAAAGTGACGCACAGCGACGGAGTTTGGGTCGTCGAGTTCGCCGATCGGAAAATCCTCGAAGAACTGTCCATCAATCAGATCGGCGAGGAACTCACGCGGCTGGCCGAGCAGCACCAACCGACGAATTTGTTGTTGGATTTCAAGAATGTGGAACACCTGTCCAGCGCGGCCCTGGGGATGTTGATCACGCTGCACAAGCGGATCGTCGATCTGGGAGGCCAATTGAAGCTCACCGACATCAAGCCTCAGATTTACGAGGTGTTCAAGATCACGCGGCTCAACAAGGTTTTTGACATCCACGACTCGGCCGCAAAGGCCAAGGCCAGCTTCGCGAAATGACCCCATCCACGGGCGTCCCGTGGATCGCGGAAACGGAATAAGGGAAGCAGGCGGTCACCTGTCGATGAATTGCTCAAGTCAGAAACCTGGTGACGAACGATCATTGAAGACCATCGTGATCCCCAGTGATTTGGCGGCGGCCAAAGAACCCGAACAGGCCATCCTCAGAGAAGCGAAACACAATGGTTTCAGTGAAGATGCCATCTTTGCCATCAAGCTGACGCTGGAAGAGGCCATCACCAACGCCATCAAGCATGGCAACAAGTGCGATCGGACGAAGAAGGTCACGGTTCGCTACGCCGTCGACGCGCACCAGGTCGTGATCTGCATCCGCGACGAGGGCACGGGATTCGACCCCGACACCGTGCCCGATCCGACCCGGCCTGAGCGCATCTCCCTGCCTGACGGGCGGGGCATCCTGCTGATGAAAGCCTATATGAGCGAAGTGACCTACCGGTACAACGGCACCGAGATCTTTTTGAGAAAGCGGAACGAATAATGAGTGACGCTCGACCCATCTCAGCGGATCCTCTGCATTCCGGCGCCCCGCTTCAAATCGAAATGTCCGAGCACGGCTCCACTGTCTTGATCAAGGTGTCGGGCATGGCGGCTGTGGAGGTGGTCGGGCAATTCAGCCGCGCACTTCAGGAAGCGGCAGCTCGAAAGCCGAG
>JADFJZ010000096.1 GCA_022565195.1 Planctomycetota bacterium
GGCCAAATGAGCGTGGCGGTGCCGAGCGGCGCGCCTCGCGGGGATCACGTCAAAATGCAAACCCCTATCCGTGCTTCTTCAGGAGTTGGTAGAGTGAGGATTGGCCGCGCAGTTGGCGCAAGCCGCGGCGCAGGGCCGTGTCGATCTTCGACCACGTCTCACCGGCCGCACCGACCACACGTCCAGATTTAAATGTCGGCCACTTGCCGGTGCGGTGGTGATGTGCGCGGGCCCAAGCGAGAATACAGGCGACGCTCAGCCCTTGCTGGCAACGTTGACTGTTCACGCCGCGCTTGACATAGAGCAATTTGGCAATCGTGCTGCCGCCGGGCAGGCCGCGAAAACCGCTCAGCAGGGAGTGTGAAATCGCAGCCCAGTTCTCGGCCTGCGTTCCCGCCACGGGGCCGGAAGTTTGTTTGGGCCATTGGCCCGTGCGCCGGTGGTGCTGATCTGCCCAGAGGAGGATTTGTTTGCTCGTCAACTTCGGCCTGTGGCCTGGCGAGATCATATCCCGTTCCTCAACGAGCAATTTGGCAATCGTGCTGCCGCCGGGCAAACCGCGCAGGCCTCCCTGCAAACACTGGTTGATATTGCTCCAGGTCTCGGTTCGCGTTCCGACAACTGGGCCGCTGGTCAGGCTGGGCCACTCGCCCGTGCGTTTGTGATGGGCATCGGCCCAGGCTAAGACCTGTTTGGTTGTGAGGCGCGGCGCATACTTGCCGTACCGGGCGTTGCGTTGCTCGGCCAGCAGCCTGGCCAGCGATGATCCGCCCGGCAGCCCGCGAAGGCCTTGCTGCAGTGCGGTGTTGATTCGTCGCCAGACTTCGTGGGGCGCGCCGGGGATCGTGCCGGAAGCTGCGATGGGCCAGCGGCCCGTGTGCTTGTGGTGGTGGTCCGCCCAGGCCAGGATCTGTTTGATGGTTAGCTTGGATTTCCTGAACGCCACTGTGAATCAACTCGCGAGACGTAGGCCGCCGTTCTCCAGCGACAGGCGGGCTTGCCATTATATGGCCTGGCAGCGGGGCCGGCTACTTTGTGCGGGCCTTGAGTTGGGCGACGTAGAGATCGGCATCGCGCGTGGGGATGGGAATGCGGTACTTGCCGACGCACCTCAAGACGATCTCCGTGGCCTGTGTGAGGTTGATGCGGTGGCCGACCGAGACATAGACCGGCTTGCAACCGCGCTTGGTACGCAGGACATTGCCGACGTGCTCGCCGTCGATCGTGAGCGGTGCGCTGCTTCCGGGCTTCTGCCCCGGCGTGCGGTGCCGGCCGATCAGCCGCGACTTGGCGCAGCCGATCGACGGGCGATCGAGGAGCAGCCCCATATGAGAGGCAATGCCGCAGCGGCGGGGGTGTGCGATTCCCTGGCCGTCAAATATGAGCAAATCGGGCAATTCGTCGAGCTTCTCGATCGCCGCCAGAAGCAGCGGCGCCTCGCGGAAGCTCAACAAACCGGGCACATACGGGAAAGTCAGCTTGCTCCGCCGTCCGACGCGCCGGATGACTTCAAGTTCGGGATAGCGATACACAACCACGCCCGCAAAACCATAGCGCCCGGTTTGATCGAAGGCGCAATCGGCTCCGGCGATGGTCTTGATTTGGTTCGGGCGAAGCGTGCCGGATGTGCGAACCTTCTTTCGCAGTTGCTGTTGCAGCGCGATTGCTGCGGAGGGAGTCAAAGTCCAGGAATGCTCAATCCCCGTGCCCATGAACGTCACTCTTGTTGTTTGTGCCGCTCAAGGAGGGCCTTCAATTCGGCAACCGCTTGTCGATCCTTGGGCCGGGATATGGTGGCCTTTGCTCGAATCAAGGCATCCAGATTCAAGACGCGTAATGCCAGGCCGCCGAGATCAACTGCCGTGGAGTCAAGACGCACTTGCTCGTACGATCCGACATTGTCGATGGTGGAGAGAACGTCGAGCTGCCCGAGGTCAGATTGAATATACAAGTTCTTGAAAGTTGCGAGTGTTTCGGGGTCATTTGGCAATGGAGGTCGGTGTGTCGGCATACGGTGTCGAGGGTTGCTGTCTTGCAGCGCTGCCAGCAGTCGGGAGAGATTCTCGGTGGTAAACGGGGCGCAAATGTCCAGATCTTCGGTGACGATGCTCGATCCGTGTATTATCCCGGCCATTCCTCCCACAACAACAAACTCGACCTGGTGATCATGAAGGCGCCGGAGGATGACGTGGATCGTATCCATAGAGCTTCGTGCCTGCGCGGCGGAGTGCGAAAACGAGTTGCCGGGCCTGTTCATGGCGCTCGAGGCGCTCACTCGGCGTCAGCGCCAACAAGCATTCCAGTTGGCTCATATCGATACCATAATCCGCCGCTGCCTGCCAACAAGGGCCTGCGGGAGTTGTGTTGTGATGACTCGTGGCACTCATTCTCTCATTCGACCCATCTGCCGATCGGGCGATTCGGTTCAACTGTTGCCGGCCGGCTCGGCCTGTGCGGAAAGTTCGGCCTTGGAGCGCTGGGCTTCGGTCGGGATCTGTTCCAGCCGACTCTTCAGTTCCGCGAAGAGTTCATTCAGCGGTTGCATCAACTCAGCCTTGTCATCCATGATGCTCTTGCGCCGCTCTTTGGAAGCCTGCGTGATCTCGTTCGTGGCGGCCTGGAGTTCGTCCGCGTGGGCCTTCGAGTATTGTTCGGCGCGGGCCTTCACATCAACGAGCACGCTGCCCGCAGCCAGCTTCTGGGCGTCGTCCAGGTTGAACTGGGCCACAAACTGCGTCACGTACGCGTCCCATGCGTCAACCGTTACGGCGAGAAGTTCCGGCGAGGGAAGGATTTGATCGGCTTGCTTCTGCTCGCGCTGCCGATCGTAGCGTCGCCGTCGCTCCTGGCGGCTCAGGCGCCTTCCAGCCCAAGCCGTCTCGCTGAGTTCGCCGCGCTCCATCTTCTCGAGTTCGAGCTTGAACCACTTCAGGCCTCCGTCAAACTGCGCCGCGAGCTTGCGGAACTTGTCGAGTTGCTCGGGCGTGAGGAGTTTGGCGATCTCCTGGTTACTTTTGGCCATTTGCTCGACGAGCAGTTCGTGCACGTTCAGGGCTTTTCGCGCCCACTCCTGCGCCTCTTCGGCCGACGGCAGGTCCGGGTCCCATTGCGCCTGGAGCATGCGATCGACCACCGGCGCGACCTCGGCGCGGTGCTTGGCAAAGAAGGGCATCCACACTTCGTCGGCCCGCTGCGACAGTTGCCGCGTCTGTTCGTCATCCATCTTCAATTTGCGGGCCAATTCGTAGGCGCTGCGCTTGAGCAAAGCTTTGACCATGCCGTCGCTGAGCAGAGAGCCCGGCCGGTCCTGCGCGGCGGTCGCCTGCGGCGCCTCGCTATTGTCGGGCGGGTTCGACTCCTGGGCAGCGCCGCTGAGTTCGGGGTTGCTCGCCGCCCAAGCGAGCGCGAGCAAGAGGAAGAAGTGTCGGCGGTTCATAATCGCGCTCCTATACGGGGATTCGCAGGGGTCACTGGATTATACGGCAATTCTCGGCCAAGGTCGCGGAAACACTTTACGATTCATGCCGCTGCGGGTGTCTACTGCCATTCGAGACGTCTATTGCTCCGGAGTGAGGTCGCCGGGGGGTTCGAAATCGAAGCGGCCATGCCAACGATATACAGGCAGATCGGTCTTGGCGCGCAGTTCCAGTTCAGTGATCCGTGCGTGGATCGGGGACGAATTGCTCACGACGATGGCGTTTGCGCCGAGCCGGAGGCCCCGCGCCCGATCGACGATGGGGATTCCCCGGTAGCGGCGATCGTCGCCGGCGAAACGGTCATCCATAATCGCCACAATTTGAACGCCCGACATCGTGGCGGCGCGGTAGTACGGGAAGATATTCTTGCCCAGGTCCGCCAGGAGTATGCGCGCGCAGCGCTTCGCGGCGAGCCGGGCCATTGCCGACTCAATCAAGTCGATCCCGAAGATGTGCCGGGTTGTCTTATCACGGAGGCGCAATTGCGGCCTGGTCCATCTCCGGTAATACCCGCGGGCCAGTCCCAGCACGCAGCCGTCCTGGAATTCGCGATTTGCATCGGCCAGCCGGGCGAGCCAGCCGTAGCGCTGCCGCCAATCACGGAGGTATTCGCGGTGCCACGGAGCAGGCAGGTACGTGGCCGCCAAAATAAGATTGTTGCGCGTGTCATAGAAAACTTTCTGTCGCCCACTGCGGGCGGCGGGGCTCTTCAAGTGCATGACGTGCAGGTTGTCAAACGTCCGCACGGAGTATCCGGCTTGGATCAGGCGGAAGCTGAGATCGTACTCTTCCGCCTGCATGAAATACGACACGTCCAACCCACCGACTGCGTTGAGTACGGCGCGCCGGAAGCCGACGCCGCAGCCGACGAACACATTCGGCAGGGCGGAGCATTCCCGCGTCCCGTCCGGCAGGCGCACCACAAACCCCGCGGCGCCGAGCGATGAATCCTGCTCGAAATGTCGGACCATGTTTCGGATTGAGCCGGCGAGCGGATATGAATCGTCGTCCAAAAAGACCACGAATTCGCCCCGAGCATGAGGCACGGCCAGCCCCTTGGCGCAACTGCCGCGGTTACGCTCGAGTACGATCAGGCGCGCGCCCGGCACGTGTCTGCGGATGAGTTCCGCCGTGCTGTCGGTCGAGCAGTTGTCCACCACGAGAATCTCATATTCTTGAGGGGCCAGCCCGCAGGCGGTGATGCGTTCCAGTGTGTGCAGCAGGACATTGACGCGGTTGTGGGTGGCGAGGATGAAGGTAATTAGTGGTTCGGGCGCGGCAGGTGATGGGTCATCAGGGCCGCATGATTCTGGATCGCTCACCAGATTGACGGCGGAAGATTGATTCTCTTTGGGAAGGCTGCTAAACGGCAAGCCGGCGGGTGGCGTTTTTGATCTTGCTTTATCGTTTAGTGGCTGCGGCATGTTGCGCTTTCTGTGCTTATTGTATGATGGCAGTTCTTGTCGGCTGCCGAATTCGCGAAATCCTGCGTGATGGCTGGTCCGCTGCGGCGGGCCGCCGGACGCTCTATTATTGACGATGATGAAGGTCCCGCAATACACACCTTCGCGATTTACGAAGTCGCTGCAACGGCGAATTCTGACTGTGCTATTGGTCGCCCTCGCCGCCATGATCCTCGGCTTTGTGAGCTTTCCAGTGGCGCGCAGGCACTACTTTCTCAGTCAATTGGACAATCCACAGCCCGTTCGTCGCGCGAAGGCGCTCAATGTGCTCACCAGACTGGCGGTTGAAGACGCCGATCTGCGCGATGCAGTCGAAGCCGCGTTTGTGGTGGGCTTCGAGGCGGGCGACGATCAAATGGACCGGGCGCTGGTGCCGCTGGCGAGCTGGGCCGTGCGGAATATACCTTCTTTTCGTGATCGGTTCATGGTCGGCCTGGATACGAATGACGACGCAGTGTTTCGTGGTCTGGCAGCGGCGCTCCGCGAGGCGGGGTATTGGAACGAAGAACACAAGTTTTGGGCTTGGCCATTTGGATCCGATCACCAGCCGACTCATTACAAGGAATTGACGAAGGTGAAGTGATGAATGTTTACGAGTATTCACTGTGGTGGAAGAATCAACCTTTGTTTTGGCGATTTGTGCAATACGTATGGTGGGTGGGCGCCTCGATATGGTGCGCTATTTGTCTGGTTTTGCAAACCATTTTGATCTTAAAATCAGATATGGAACTAGGGTTTTAAGGGTTCATAAAAACAAGGATGGTACGTTCCGAGTTAGGGACGCACAAGGCAATATATATTCCAGTAGACATCTCATTGTAGCGTCTGGAGTTTCAGAGTCCTATACGCCTGACATAGAGGGCATTGAGCTTGCGGAGAGCTATGCGGAAGTATCTATTCATCCTGAAGATTTTGCTGGCCAAAGCGTGCTTATTGTCGGTAAGGGCAACTCTGCCTTTGAGACTGCCGAGAATCTTATTGGAGCAACAAGCTTGATGCACCTTGTAAGCCCTACGCCACTTAAGCTTGCATGGAAAAGCCATTATGTTGGCCATGTGCGAGCTGTGAACCTTACCTTAGCCGACACGTATCTTCTGAAATCGCAGAATGTGTTTCTTGACGCAACTGTCAGGAAGATCGAAAAACGTGCGGACGGAGAGCTTGTTGCGCATATTTGCTATTCGCACGCTCAAAACGAAGAGGAGGAATTGATCTATGATCGCATTATCCTCTGCACAGGGTTCCGTTTTGACACATCTATTTTCGATGGGTCGTGCATGCCCAAACTTGCAATAAATGATCGTTTTCCAATGCAGACAAGCGCATGGGAG
>JADFJZ010000097.1 GCA_022565195.1 Planctomycetota bacterium
GAGTCGCACGGCGACCTCACTGCTTGCTGCTAACCCTATGTTTCGCAAGTCCCTCACAAGCCGCGTGCGCCGCGGTGAAGCATTCAGGTCATCGACCTCGGAATGAGAGCCAGCTTTCACCGTCGAGTTGCGACCAGAAGACTTGGCCATTCAGGATGGCCCTTTGGACTGCGGGGTCCTTGCAGTGGACGGCCCAGCCGGAGAACACGTCTTTGACATCCGCTCCCTGCTCCAGCACCGCAGCAGTGATCTCGGGATCGGTGCAGTGCCCGATGATCTCTTGGACTCCGCAGTCGGCTGCGTAGCGATAGAACGCGGGCATGAAATCGCGCGCCCGGCCCGGCGGGCAGGCGAACTCGTGGATCCGAGCAGTGCCGCCCGGCGACACATGGTAAACAACCCACGCCGAACCGCCCGAACCGCCGCTGGACATGACGCAGCCGGCCAGTCGCCGCCCGGCGGCGGCGTCTTCGAGCATGTCCCAGGTCCAGCGGGCGTGTTCGAGATCGAAATCGCTGCACAGTGAGAACTGCGTTTGATGTTCTTTGCGCAAATTATGCAGTTCATCGGCATCGCTGATCGGGCGACACGTGACATCGCCGTATTCGACGGCACTCGGCGATGAACCGCGAACGGTACGCCTGAAGCGACCCAGCAGCCCAGCCACACGACTTCGCCGGAAGCGCCGATACCACTTCATGCCTTCAAAACGCGGATGCCAAAAACCGACACTGCGGAAGATCTTCGACGACACTTCCGTCGCTGACGTCGTGAACGTAATGATCTGGGGGCCGTCGATCATCTTCTGTGCCAGTTGTCGGGCGATGCCCTGGCCCCGCAGGCCAGGATCGACCATGTACTGGCCGACCGCAACCGCCGTGATCGGCCTACCTTCGAAAAGCAAGCGGCGCGGATGCGCCCCGAAGAATCCACCGATCACACCGTCCGCAGTCTCGTAAACCCACGACGGCGACACGTCCAGCGATCGCCAGGGATCGGTGAAGAACACGCGCTCGAAGTACGCGCAAAAAGCAGCGCTCGGCGGCTCAGCGCATTCGAGAAATACGCGGTTGAGCAGAGTGGCGAGTCCCTTGACATCGTCGCGATGCAGGGGCCGACAACATCCGGGGGCGGTGGTCTGCTCGGCTTTGGTCTGGGTGAGTGTTGACGACATGGCAAGCCTCAGATCCCGATGCCCCGACGGGTGATATGATCCATCAATTGGCCGGCGCCGACGCCGTCGCAGGGCACACGACGGATATCGACACTCGCCATCCTGGTGAAATTGACGCCGCCGCAGGCACTGACGAACTCGTGACGCGCCGCGGCACATGCCTGAACCGTATCCATATTCCAATCCGCCGGCCTGCCGAAGGGCAGTGCGAAAAATCTTTGATAACCCGCAAACCCAGCCAGCGCCTCTGCGTTGTCATTTATTTGCCGGCACTGCTCGTTCGCATCGAGGCGCGAGAACCGAGGGTGATCCAGGCTGTGGTTGCCGAGTTCCATCAACGGGCTCTCGAGAAGTTTTGCAAGCTCTTCATGGTTGATGTACTCGACTCTGTTCCCGTTGAGTCTACTGGATAGGTCGGCCAATCCGGAACGTCTGGCCAGCACGTCGGCTGGTGCCTGATGCCGCAGATAGCTCGAGAATAAACCGGGGCAGGACGTACCGAACACTTCCTCCAGCGCTTCTTTTCGGCCTTCGCTTTCCAATTGGGCCACATCGTAGATCCAACAGCGCCGCCCGGTCAGGCTGGAATGATTCACGAACAGGGCGGCTGGGATGCCGTGCCGGATCAAGACGGGAACCGCATGGTCGGCAACCGATTTCAGACCGTCGTCGAACGTCAGCGCCAAGCAGGTCTTGGTCAGCGTGCCCGATCGAAGTCTGCGGATTCCCTCAGAAAGCGAGACTAGCTCAAAGCAGCTCTTGGCCCAAAGCAGATGATCTTCAAAGGCGTGCGGATGCGTCACCACACCCAGGTCGCGAAGATACTGCGGCGGGGCTCGGATCGACGGAATGGTACAGCAAAACGATCAATGCGGGCCTGCGATCCAGCACGGACTTCGCGAAGCGGGTCCGAAGGGTGGACCGGATTGCCGGCTTGAGACCGAACATGCTTTGCAAGAATCTGGGCGTCAACAATGCAGAATCCGCCAAGGCGTAAGACGATGACGGGCCCATCGCTCAAACGCATTTCAGTGCTCGTGCGCATCTCGCTGCCGGAGATCCGGCACGCCGCCACACACGCATCTGCACTATTATCGGATCATGGAGAGCCGCTCTTAATCGCAGCGTGGAGGAAATGCTTGACCCACGTACTCCTCACCGTCAGGTCGCGCACATCTTGATCGTGGGGTTATCGGACGCGGCCCGAGGGCGAGAGACGTGCGCGCAAAAAGATGCGGACTGCGGGCAAGCCCACAGTCCGCATCTGGAATCATGAGTCAGTCGGCAAATCAGGAACTCAGTGCCAGCGTCGCCGCCGTCTCGACGATCAGCTTGATTTGATCCTGAGCGGTCGCCAGACGCTTCTGGGCAGTCTTGCAGCAGCCGCCTTTGCTTTCGGAGGCCACGGTCGTGGCCTTAGCTGCTTTACTGCAGGGTGATCCGCCAGCCGCAACAGTCGAAGCTTTGGCAGCTTTGGACTTGCTGCAGGGTGAACCACCGGCGGCGACGGTGGTCGCCTTGGCAGCCTTGGCTTTATTGCCCTTGTTACAACCAGGCTTGTCGCCCTTGGCAGCGACGGTCGTCGCTTTGCCCTTGTTGCAGCCACTCTTTTTAGCGCCGGCCAGCGCCGCGCCTGCGCCTAAAGCATGCGGACAGGGTGAGCCGTCCTTGGCCGCGACAGTCGCAGCCGCAGCTTTACCCTTGTTGCAGCCGCTCTTCTTGGCACCGGCCAGAGCCGCGCCTGCACCCAAAGCATGCGGGCATGGCGAGCCATCTTTGGCTGCAACGGTCGCAGCTTTGGCTTTGCCCTTGTTGCAGCCGCTCTTGGCGCCGGCGGTCTGAGCCGTGCCACGGAAATTCTTCATGCAGTCCTTGATGCAATCTGCGTCGCAACCCTTCAGCTTGCAGTTGACGATCTCCAGAGCCTTGTCCGCTTCTTCTCGCGTGGCGAAATCAAAGCCGGCCAGACGATACTTCATCTTCTCGCCGTCCTTGAGGGCCGCCTTGGCCGACATGGAACAACCGTAGCCCTTGCCACGGACCGAGAGCCGCACAGTCTTGAGATTCTTGATCTCCTTCTCAAGCAGGCCGGCCAAGGCGATTGTCGCCTCAGTCTCGGTGTCGTAAACTTTGCTCGCGACCAGGAACTGCACCTTGCCGTTTTCGCCGGCCTTGGCCGTTGCGCTCTTGAAGCAATGAGTATCGGTATCGCCGACGCGATAGGCCATCGACGGCATCGCCTTCATGACGCCGGCAACGGCGTTGTCAAACGTGGTCTTGCAGCAGGGCGCTGTCTTCGCACCGGCCAGAACGACTTTGCCTTCTTTGTCACAGGCCCACAGTACGCCAGCCGTACCGAACAGGGCCACCACTGCCATTGCAGAAATCTTTCTCATGTCATCCTCCTTAGGAGTAAACAAAACGGTCCAATGATTATGTCCCGGCTGTGGGGACCGTGAAGCCTTGAAGCTACGTATTCTAGCATCTCTCGCCCTGGGTTGCAACAGCAGTCCTTCGCGAATCCGCCAAGACCGATAACCATCACTCCCACAGTCGCTTACGCACAATATCGGCCCGTCCGACAGGCCCGCCGCCGGCGGCCATCCTGCTGGACAGCCACGCTGCACCGGGATACCCTGCGATGCGGATCCGATCGTCCTCATGGAGATTGCGGCATGATTCTAGTGAATACTGAAATGATTCCCGGCTACCGGGTGGTGGAAACCAAAGGCCTGGTGCAGGGCAACACCATCCGCGCCAAGCACCTCGGGCGGGACATCGCCGCCGGATTCAAGAACCTGGTGGGCGGTGAATTGAAGGGCTACACCGAACTGCTGACCGAGTCACGGCGGCAGGCCATCGAGCGCATGATCGGCCAGGCGCAGCAGTTGGGCGCCAATGCGGTCGTAAACGTCCGCTTCACCACCAGCGCCGTCACGCAGGGCGCGGCAGAGCTTTACGCCTACGGTACCGCAATGGTCGTTGAAGAGGAGCGCGCATAGATTATGCCTCCTCTGCTGAGCGCCATAATCACGTTGTTCCCGTTCGTGCTCATCGGTCTGGGCTACACCGTCGGGCGCTGGCGTGAGCAGAGCCACTTGAAGTCGCTCGCAATTCGGGAAGAGGCGCTGGGCCACATTGTGGTCACGGACTTGAATACAGTGGCCGATCCCGAGACGGCCGCCAGCGGCTGCCTGGTGATGGGCGAAGCAGTGATCGCCACCGACTATTTCAAGAGTATCGCCACACAATTGCGAAACTTGATCGGCGGGGAAATGAAGTCCATGCAATCATTGGTCGACCGCGCCCGTCGCGAAGCCATCGTGCGAATGCTGGAACAGGCCGATCGTGCCGGCGCGACCGAGGTCCACAACGTCCGGCTGGAGACCAGCAACATCCGCAGTGCTACATCAAGAAACAAAGCCGCCATTTCGGTGGAAATGCTGGCCTTCGGAACAGCAATCGTGCGACGCTGAGCCGCAGCCTTCAGGCTGCGGACCAATCGTGCGGCACTGAGCCGCAGCCTTTAGGCTGCGGACCAACCGGGCACAGGAGCACGACCGACACGGCCGTGACACACAGCGTTTCTGTAGCGGTCGGCGTCTCTGCCGACCGTGGTGTTCCACTTGGCCTGGACACTCCGATCCGCGCTGAAGCCCACGGTCGACACGGAGGTCGACCGCTACAGGAGCGCTGGGGTGCCACAAATCCGAACGGGTGACTCTTGAAACACGATCACTCCATCGAAGGCGAACCGCAGTTCCAGAAACGACCTGCGCGGATCGACCCTTCAGAGGCCAAGGCTGCGAAGAAGCTCGCCGGCGAGCGTGCCCGGGCAGACGATGACATCGCCAGCCAGCACAGCATCCACAACGAGCCGGCCATCTTCCCGGGCATGGACGGCCGGCCGATCGAGCGCGATTGGACGTGCAGCGCGTGCGGCTACAACCTCCGCGGTTTGACCACAGGCCACGCCTGCCCCGAGTGCGGGCACGTCGAGGTCTACCATCCGCCGCCCGAGGGCGAAGAATCCTACGGCCGATGGCTGGCCGACAAGCGCGCCGCCGTGAGCCCGTCGCGCAGTTGGACCATCGTGGGGCTGGCCTCGGTCGCCTGTGCGCCGGTGGGCTTCTTTGCGGCGACCCTGATTCCGCCGTTCGCGATTCTGTGGAGCACCGCCGTAGCTGCGCCGGTATTCGGAGAAGTCCTGAAAGTCGCCGCGCTCCTGTGGCTGCTCGAAGCGAAGCCCTATCTCATCCGCAGCCGCACGCAAATCCTCACCATGGCGGCGTGCAGCGCGCTGGCCTTCGCTGCAGCCGAGAACCTGCTCTATCAGGCGATCTTTCCGGGCGCTGCCACGCCGACTATTTTCGCTTGGCGCTGGGTGGTGTGCATCGGGCTGCACGTGATTTGCACGCTCATCGCCGCCGGCGGAATCGTCCGCGTATGGACCGCCGCCACACACGAAGGCCGCCCGCCGAGCGTCTCCCGCGCCGCCCCCGAACTCGTCTTCGCCATGATCCTCCACGGCGTTTACAACGCCACCGTCATGTCCCTCGGCTGGCCCGGACTGATGTTCTGACCTCGGAGAATACATCGCAGAGATCGATCCCAGTGTAAAATGGACACTCCTCCCCCGACGATCGACTTGTAGTCACTCTGGTTGATGCGGTATAATTCGGGGTAATCGACCGATGGGCCCCGGCGACCCATCGGTCCGAGCACTTCGACAACATGAGGCCGGTGAGGAGGAAGATCCAAATGAGTCCACGACTGCCGCTCTCTCAGCGTTCGGTTGGAAGTTTGTGGCGCGCTGTTTTCGTGGCGCTGTTCGCCTGCACCCTCACCGGGCCGGGCGCGGCTCAGGCCCGGGGACAGTGGCAGCAGACCTACAAGCTCACCGCCGCCGACGCCGACGCAGGGGACATCTTCGGTCAGTCCGTCTCAATCGACGGGAATCTGATTGTGATCGGCGCGCAACTCGATGAAGACGCAGGAACACAATCCGGGTCGGCATATGTGTACCGCCTCGACGGGAGCAACTGGATTGAGGAAGCCAAGCTCACCGCTTC
>JADFJZ010000098.1 GCA_022565195.1 Planctomycetota bacterium
CCTTTTCCATCACTTCCTGAAGGAACCAGTCGTTCCAGGCGATTCGTTTGGCCACCTCGCCGGCTGAGCGGGTCAACAGGTCAAGCGGAAATCGCGGATCCAGGCGCGTGCGGATTTCGAGCGACTTGTCCGCTTTGCTCCCGCGTCCGGCAAGAATGACCAGCAGATCGACATCCGAATCTGCGGTCGGAGTGCCGTAGGCATAGGATCCAAACAGAATAATCTGCTTGGGCGCGAACTCCTCAGCTATACGCCGTGCAAACGCTCGAATGTCCTTCATCGCAACCATCGTCGGTTTCAAAGCAAATCCTGTTTCATGGCGATGTAATCGAGTGTTGGAACTTCCGCTTCGACGTGGCGGAGCATGTTTGCGATCTGGGCGCGGTGGTGGGTGCCGTGGCAGCAGAGTTGCAGCATGGACTCGCCGAGCGTGAAGGTGTACGTTTTGTTCTTCGTCGGCGAGGCGGTCACGGTGCGGTCCAAATCGTCGTCGTTTAAGCCGGCGAAGTAGCTGTTGCGGTTGTCGATCGTCTCTTGATAGGCGTCGCGCAACTGGCGGACCGTGGTGTCTTTTTGGATTTGCTCAAAAGCGCGCACGCCGCCGTTGTGCCAATTCTCGAACCACCATTGCTCCGCGTCACGCATGTGGGCCAGCGTCTTCAGAATGCAGCCCATGCCCATTTCGAACTCACGCCGCCGTTGTTTATCGTCGAGCGTCTCCGCGATGTCAAACACCAAGCCGTTGGCCCAGTCGGTGTACTCGTAGTAGCTGCGAAGCGTCTGCAAGTCCGTCTTCAGCGCGGGCTGATCCTCCTGCTGGATGCGCATGACCATCACGTCGAGCGTCGGGACCTTCTTCCCAAGTTGCCGGAGCATGTTGAGCGCCTGGGCCCGGTGGTGGATGCCGTGGTTGCAGACGTGCAGCAGAACGTCGCTGAGCGGGTGCGTGTAGCTGTGGCCGTCCCTGGTGTATGCGACTTCGCAGTCGAGGGCGGCGTCGTTCATCGTCGCCAGCCAATCGCCACGCATTTGCGAAATCCGCCTCGTCGCCTCCTGTATGTCGTTCAGCTTGTGCGTCTCGCTGCTGTGCGGCAGTTTGTCAGCGTTTGGTCCTTCGCAGCGATCGTACCAGGCGCGCTCGGCACCGTAAACGTGGGCGAGCGTCTTGCGGAGCGATCCTTCGCCCATCTCAAACGCGCGGTCCAATTGAACGTCTTTCAAATCGGCGGCGGTGTTCCAGATGCATGCGTTTGCCCAGTCGCCGTATTTGAACAAGTCTCGCAAAGAGGCAAGCCGCATCAGGCAGACCTCCGCGATTGATCGTCGTGAGTAAGTGAGGATCCGTGGATGCGGGGACATCCACACGCTGAGTATTGTTGTGTTGGAAGTGCTCGTCTCATCGCTTCCCTACGCAGAATCGGGCACGCCGGATCACTCCGCCGTCCCTCTCTGATCAGGTTCAGAGGGTATACTCTCAGTCCGGATGCGGCCTTTTCAGTATTGAGAAGGGCCTCAGCCGGCAACCCCTAGCGATCGTCATCTGCCGAAGTTGTAGTGGCAGGGGTCCGAAAAGTCAATGCCGCGAGCACGCCGGCCAAGCGGCCGCGCCGAATGAAGTCAATCCGGATTCCAGCCGGTCCGATGATTAGTTGTAACCACCACTGAAACCACATGTGGAGCAACGACGAGAACCCATAACACGCACCGCAGGCGTCACTTTTCTGGGAGTGCAAGCCATGAAGCCCGAAATTCTCGAAGCCGTCAAGCGTTCCGGCGCCGTGCCCTCGATGCCGCAAGTCGTGACCCGTTTCCTGGAGATCATCCAGCAGCCGGAGTTCAATTATGATGACCTCACGGCGGTGCTGTCGACCGATCCGGGAACTGCCGTGGACATTCTGCGGCTGTCGAACTCCGCACTTTTCGGGGTCTCGCGCAAGATCACGTCGCTGAAGCAGGCTGCGACGTTGCTCGGCCCACGGCGCGTGCGGTCGCTCGTGCTGGGCCGCTACATGGTCGAGACCGTCGGGCAGAACGACGTCGGCGAACTGGACTCATCGTACTTTTGGCGACGTTCGCTGACCTGCGGCGTTTTGGCGGCGCGGTTTGCCGATGTGCTGGCGCCGCGGCTTCGCGAAGAGGCGTTCATTTCTGCGCTGCTCGCGGATGTGGGGATCACGATTCTCGCTCAGGAAATGACCGACGATTACGCGCCGGTCCTGAAGCTGTACAAACCTCACGGCCAGACGGACCTCGTTGAGGCTGAGATGGATGCGCTCGGCGTCACGCACGCTGAAATGTCGGCTGTCGTGTTGGAATTCTGGGAACTGCCGGAGCTGATCTGCCAAGCCGTGGCCAACCATCAATCCGATGTGGCCGCCAACACCGAAGCCATCCAACTGGCCCGCATTATCAATGCGTCAGATCGCATCGCGAAGCTGCTCTGCGAGAGCCCCGAACTTGAGCATCTGGCTGACGAGTGCAACGCGGCGGTGGCCTTCGTCGATCTGGATCTTTCCGTTCTGCTGGAGATGATCGAAAAGGTCGAAGCCGATGTGACGGAACTGGCGGAGATGCTCAAGCTCGACGTCATCGCCAGCAGCGTCTACAACCTCATCGCCAAAGCGATCAAAGAGCACGTCTCCGTTTAAGAACGTCGAAACGGGCGGGAACATTTCACGCGCCGCGGGTCAGTTCCTGTCCGGAGCGCCTGATGACGCCTGGACGGGATCACTCGTGCAGGAGCCCACGAATGTGGGCAGCGGCATGGCTTCGTACAGTCGCTTCCATTTCTTTTGATTGGGTCCCTCCTGCCGCCGGCGCATCAGCAAGAGCGCCCGATCGAGAATGTTGGTATATCGAACTGCCAGAGTGGTGTTCTCCCCGTCCCGGCCCATGTGCTCGAATCCCGGCAGCGTCTTCAACCGATTCAAATCCGTTCTGAACAATTCGATTGATTGCCCCGGCTTGAGCTTGACGAGTTTCTCGGTGTCCAGTGGTGACGGATTGAGGAGGGGCTGTGCCGCTCGCACAACTCCCGCCGGCGTTCGCCACTGCCATTCCATGTGGGCATAATAAGCGAGACCCCAGTTGCCGAGATTCAAGTTGACGCCCATCGGTCGATCGTGCGTGTTTGTCAGGCGAACGACGAATTCCCGCCCCACGCGCTCCAGCCCCACGCGGATTTCTCGTCTCGCGTTGAGGATGAGATCCGGTGCCGGCTGCGTGACCGTCAGCGTGAGCGCGTTGCTGACCACCTTGCCGATCCCGTCTTCGCGCATCTTGTGGTCATCCCATTCGGGCACGTAGGCGAATTGCAGGCGGTAAGTTCCCTTCCGGAGCATTCGGTAACGGGCGAAGCCGCGGTTGAAGTCGGGCACATTCAAAATGAACTCGCTGTGCGGCGCCAGCAGGCTGGCCGGCTCGGCATAGACGCGCGTGTCCAGCGCCGCTTCGAGGCTCGGCTCACCGCGGAGGTCATCGACCACCGGGTCGGCTGCTTTGCCGTCCGGTCCCACGACGCTGAGAAAGTCGGCGGCGTCAAGCAGGTTGCCCATTTGCGCCGCCAGCGGATCGGTGTCGATCGAGCCGCGATTCTTGACCAGGAAAGGCAAATGGATCGGAAAGTCGGAGGGATTGATGATTTTGATCCGCAGAGAGACAGGCTCGTCCCAGCGAATCTGCTTGTGGCTGGCGGACAGCTCGATCTTGGCGCCGACGAAGAAGAGCTTCTGAATGCGCTTGATTAGATTCCGGGCTCGCAAAGCGGCTTCGAAATCGTCGCTCTTGGTGACCTTCGACAATGCGTCGAGCACGGCGGGGCCGGCGGCGTAGAGCTTCTCGACGGCGGCCTGCCGCACTTCGTACGACGGATCGCTGAGGTCGTCCAATAGAACTTGGGTGTCATCCTTCGTGGAAGTGGGGGAGGTCGTAACCTGGGCGAGTGCGGCAGCGAATGTCAGAAGACCCATGAGTAGGCAACCTCTGAGTACCGTTTTGCTCGGTGTGTTCATGGTGTGAATCCGATTCGTCTTGCGAGTGCTGCTAAACGGCAAGCCACGGGGGTGCTCAACTATTGCATAACGGGTAGCGGTTTGCGCTTGCCGATCTGGACGAAGACGTCGTCGTACTGCCGTTCGAGGTAGTCTATCGGCGGGCCGCTGTGAATGTGCGCCCACGGCAACACTTCATCATATTCGCGCTCGCGATGGGCGTACCAGTCGGGATCAATGCCCGTGGCCTCGAAAGCGTTTTGCCACCGTTGCGCATTGAAACACTCGTCCCAACCGTCGAAGCGCGCCCCGTTGCGCCAAGCCCACTCGATGCTGTCGGCCAACCGCCGATCGCCTCGTGAGAAGACGGCTTCGAGGATCGAGCGCTCGACGTTGTGCGTCTTGATTCGCACGGTGCTGCGGCGGCTGCGGGACAGGTCGGTGAGTTGCCTGCGGACCTCGTGAAAATACTCCGCCCGCGGCTGGGCGGCCCACTGCAACGGCGTGTACGGCTTGGGCACCAGCCAGCCGACCGCCGCATTGACCGTGGCCGGCCCCTTGCCGAACTCGCAGCGCACGCGACTGATCTCGTTGCTCAAGTTCCAAATGCCTTCGATATCGTCGGGCCTCTCGCCGGGAAAGCCGGCCATGAAATAGAGCTTCACCGACTTCCAGCCCGCCTTAAAGGCCTGCCGCACGCCGTCGAGCAATCGGCCGTCGGAGACTTTCTTGCGGATGGCGGCGCGCATGTCGTCGTTGGCAGCCTCCACGGCGATGGTCAGGCCGCTCTTACGCACGCTGTTGACCATCCAGGGAATGTTCTCCAGCATCTTATCGACGCGCAGTGACGGCACCGAAATGTTGACCATGCGCGAAGCGAACCGCTCGTTGATCCGCTTGGCCAATTCGGCGATATGCGGATAATCGGCGGTCGAGAGCGAGAGCAGGCCGAGTTCATCCATGCCGGTGCTGCGCCAGCATTGCTCGGCGATCTCGAGAATTTGATCGACGCTTCGCAGGCCCACCGGGCGCTTGGTGTATCCCGCGTGGCAAAAGCGGCAGCGCTGCGGGCAGCCGCGCATGATCTCGATGCTGATCCGGTCATGCACCACTTCGATCCACGGCACCAGCGGCCGCATCGGAAATGGTGCGTCGTCAAAGTCCGGCGTCTTGCAGCGTTCGATCTGCGTCGGGATGCCTTCGACCTGCGGCAGCAAACCGGCGAGCGTCCCGTCGGCGTGGTAGCTCGGTTCGTACAGGTTCGGCGCGTAGATCCACGCGAACCGCCGGGCCATGAGCGCGATCATCTCGCGCCGCCGCACGCCGTTGGCTTTGTACTCGCGATACGCGTCGAGGATCGCGGCCAGGGAGTGCTCGCCGTCGCCGATCACCACCAGGTCGAGAAACTCAGCCATCGGCTCGGGGTTGTCGGCCTGCGGCCCGCCGGCGAGGACCAGCGGGTGGTCGTCGGTCCGGTCGGCGGCCCGTAGCGGAATCCCGGCCAGATCGAGCAGGTTCAGCACGTTGGTGAAACACAGCTCGTATTGCAGCGAGATCGCCAGAATGTCGGCCGCGCCCACCGGCTGGCGCGTGTCCCAGGTGAACAGCGGAATCTTCCGCCGCCGCATGACCTCCTCGGCGTCGATCCACGGGCAGTAAACGCGTTCGGCGCAGACGCCGGGCGTGTGGTTGCACAGCCAGTAGAGGATCTGGCAGCCGAGGTGCGACATGCCGATCGTGTAGGTGTCGGGAAACGCGATCGCGACGCGAATGTCGGCTTTCTGCCAGTCGCCGGGCTGCACGAGCTGATTGACCTCGCCGCCGATGTACTGCGCCGGCTGCCGCACCCGCGGCAGGAGTTCGTGGCTGATGCGCTGTGCGAGTGATTGACTCATGGAGCGGATCATACCATACGAGCCAGCCGGAGACCGCGCCATGAACTGGGCCGTATCGGATTAGTTCGGGTCAGAGCCGCCCGGTCCCCCGGGGCGGACGCCGAGAGGACCCGGCGACTCTGTCGAACTGACCCGCTACCGGCCGAGCCGAACACTCGAAAACAGCTTGCCTTTGCTGCGTTTGGGCTGCAAACTAAGCACATGGCGCTCACGAAAGCCAAAGTGGACCGCGTGTTGCCCGAGATTGTGTGCCGATTGGGCGACGCGCTGAAACCCGTTGCCGTTTATCTCTTCGGCTCGTGCGTCGAAGACGCCATCGGACCCGCCAGCGCCCTCGATACCCTGG
>JADFJZ010000099.1 GCA_022565195.1 Planctomycetota bacterium
ACCAGTAGTTTACAAGTGATTTTGCCCTGATTCGTAGAAACTTGTAGATGGTCGCCCTCGTTTGTCCAATCCTCGACCGAGGTCTTATATCGCACATCCTGCCCGGCCAGGTAGCTCTGGAGCAGGCCGGCGACATCGACCGTGCCGTCCTGCGGGCACCACAGGCCGCTGCCCTGCGCCCGGCGGAAATACTCCTGCACGTCATCGTCGCCCCGGCCCATGACCATTAAGCCTCGCTGCTCGTACTCCGCGAGTTCGCCCCGCCGCAGGAACCGTGCGCCGTCGCTGAGCAGTTGCTGCAGCGCGGGCTCATCGGCATGTTCACGAATGATCGCCGCATTGCGGCCGGATGAATGCACGCCGGCCGTCTCTTCCTGCTCCACGATCAGCACGCCGAGGTTGGCGCGCTTGGCCAGGTGATACGCCGTCGCCGCGCCGGCCATTCCGGCCCCGACAATCAGGATGTCTGTGTCTACCTTCGTCACTTCGTCATATTCTTGTAGCAACGCGTCCGTAAACAAACAGGCAAAGAACCTGCGAGTCAGCGATTCACACGGAGCCGCGGGCTTCAGCCCGGGCGGTCTTGCTGGCGAGGGGAACGTCTCACTGCGTCAACGTCCGCGCAGGCTGAAGCCTGCGGCTCCTTGAAGTTGCGCATTGCGTGGCAACAACCGGCTTCGTCGAGCAGTTATGATAGATGCACAGGAGTTTTTTGCAATATCGAAGGATTACGCACATTCACCCGTCGTGGGTGTGGTGGTGGTCTTGATTTGTCGTGGGCTGCTTGCCGTCGCCTCTGAAGTATTGCGGCGCGAGCTTCTGCATGACGGCCGGCAATTCCGTGGCAGCGTCAAGCCGGCTCAACACGCAGTGGCACGTCGTCGGGCCGGTCAAGTGGACCAGCTTCCAGTCTCCCACCGCGACCTCGTGGCCTCGATGTTGGCCGATCACGCAGGCGTAGTCTTTGTGCGTGCCGAAGTGCTCGCGCTCGACGGGCGGATGGAAGATCGCTGCCAAGAGTTCGCCATCGCGGGAATACCGAGCAGCCACGCCGGGATGCGCGCCGAATCGCAGGACGAAGACTTGTTTGAGGTCGAAACCGCCGGGGAGTGTTTCGGGCAGGTCGAAACTCAAACCCGCGCCCCGCTTCCTGGCCTGCATGACCGAGACCTGTCGCGCGCCATAGCGGGTGAGAAATTTCTGGAACGCGCGATCGGCATCGAGCGGCAGGGCATCGAGCAGAACGCTGAAATCCACCGATGCCGCCGAGGCCTCGGCGCCTCCGCCGATCCATGAGGCCGCAAAAATTCCCGCGCCGATCACGAACAGGATGCTGGCCGCCATGGCCGGCGGCCTCTGGAAAATGCGCCACGGCAGCCGGCGCGAACGATGCTGATCAAGTCGCGCCTCGATCGAAGTCCACAATTTCTCCGGCACGGGCACATCCGCCTGAGGTACGAGGGCGGATACCGTTTCGGTCATCTGAGCGAGTTCGTCGGCGCAGCGCCGGCAATTCGCCAAGTGTGCTTCGATCGCGGCGCGCTCACCGGGCGCCATGGTTTTGTCCAGGTACGGGCCGAGTTGGGGTTGGGCGGTCTTGCAATCCATGTCTGGCCTCATTTACCAGCGAAGTGAATCGAATTCAGTTCCGGCGCCATGCCTGCCTGCGGGGACTTCCGTTTCCCGCTTATTTGGATGCTCAGCCGTCGTGTTTTCTTCCGACGGGCCATAACTTGCCGAAAGGCGGTCTTTCAACTTCTGTCTGGCCCGGTTGAGTCGGGATGCGACCGTGCCTTCGGCACATTCGAGAACTTCGGCGATTTCTTGATAACTGTGCCCTTCGTGGTAGCGCAGCAGCAGAATGGCCTGCTCGTCCGCATCGAGGGCGGCCAGCGCGCCCCGCACGTCAATTCGGGTTATGTGACGCTGGTCGTTGCTGCTCGCCCGGGCGGTCTGGCGGACGATGTCCAGCTTCTCCCGGCCGGTGCGGGCCCGGCGCAGAAATTGCAAGGCCAGGTTGACGGCGATGCGGTAGACCCAGGTGGCCAGGGACGAGCGCCCGTCGAACTGCTCGATTTGAGTGAAAACCCGGACATACGCATCTTGAGTGAGGTCGAAGGCGTCATCCGCGTTGCGTGTCATCCGCAGCATGAGTCGATAGATATTCTCGGACGTGAGATCGTACAGTTGCCTCTGGGCGGATCGATCCTGCCGCCGACAAGCTTCAACCAGTTCTCGCTCGATGTCGGACTTCACGCGTACCTCACCTTCGATTCTGATCGCAAAACCGCACTTTCTGCGAAGACGCAAGTGGCAGACCCGGTTTCGACGAAATGCGGTTTTGCTGCCCAGCGGGCTGGACTGCAATCGGATTGTCTGTAGAATTCATTCATATTCATGGAAGAATTCATGCGGTTCAGGCATCTCTTGTATGTCGTGCCCAGGCTGCTCAGAGTCTATTTCGGCGACTGCGTGACTGTGTAACGAGGATTATAACGTGGAAATGACGAATTTGGAGGTTTGGAAAATGAAACGATCAAATTGGGTAATTGTCGGTGCGGCTGTTTTCACTCTGGGGACGGGGATTAGTGTCTCGCTGGCTCAGCATGGCCCGGGTGCGTCCGCCAAGGCAGCGGCGCTCCCGAATTGCCCGGTGATGGATGAGCCGATCGACTTCACCGTCAGTACGGCGACCGACGCCGGGCCGGTGTTTTTCTGCTGCGAGGGCTGCATCGAGAAGTACAACAAGAATCCCGAGAAGTACGCCGAGAAGACCACCGCGCAGCGGGCTGCCCTGAAGGATCGGCCGAAGATTCAGGTTGCCTGCCCAATCACCAAGAAGGCCATCGATCCGAAAGTGTTCATCGAGCATGAAGGCCAAAAGGTTGCCTTCTGCTGCAAGGGTTGCGTCGGCAAGTTCCAAAGCGATCCGAGCAAGTACCAGGCTGCACTGGCCAACAGCTATACGTACCAGACCAAGTGCCCTGTAATGAACGAGGAAATCGATCCGGCCTCATTCTCGGTGTTGCCGACCGGGCAGAAGATCTACTATTGCTGCGACGGTTGCAATGAGAAATTGGTAAAGAATCCGGCCAAGTATGCTGCCAAGCTGGCTTCTCAGGGCGTGAACATCGACGTCAAGAAGATCCTCGCAGCCGGCAAAAAGGATACTAAGGATGCCAAGGACGACGGGCACGGTCATGACGATGATCACAGCGGTCATGACCACGGCGGGTAGTCCGCTTCGCGTCGGTTTCCCACCGGCTGCGGAATAGTGAACTTCACGAGAAACCGGCGTTGCCGGGGCGGAGTGCCCCGGCAGCGCCGTCTTTTTAATCGAGGCGCGAAGCAGTGAGATTGGCAGATCCGATCGGACAAGCGATTGCCGGATTTCGCTGGGGGATCTTGGCACGGATGGCGCTTGCGACGGCGATCGTGGCGCTTGCGCCCCGCAGCGCCCAGGCCCAGGAAATCAACAAGATGTGCCCGGTCATGACCGAGGAGGAAGTGGACCCGGAGATGACCATCACATTTCGCGGCAAGACGGTGGCGTTCTGCTGCGACACATGCATCAAGAAGTTCAGGGCCAATCCCGACAGGTACCTGCCGCGACTGCCGCAGTTCGCCTCTGCGCCAGCCTCGGATGTCGGTGATCCCGATCATGCGGCTGACAAACCTGAGGCTGCGGAACACAGCCATGGCGAGGGCGTCGAGCCTTCCGGCGATGAGCGTTCGCCGTGGTGGGGGCGTGTGCATCCCGTCCTCGTACATTTTCCGCTGGCGGGGATGCCGCTGGCCTTGCTGGGGTTTCTGGCTTGGATTCGGCGCGGGAGCGAGTCGTTCGCCAAGGCAGACGTCGCGCCGCTGCTCGCTGCCACCGTGGCTTCAATCCTGGCGGTCAATTCCGGCAAGACACTCGAAGACGCGACGCGGTTCAGCGTGTCAATGCGGGAAATCGTTCAAGATCACGAGTGGTACTCAGAGCGGATCATGGTGCTGGCTATCGCGCTGTCGGTGCTGCGGATCTGGCGCTGGAATCGCATGACGGGCAAGTGGCGGTGGGTGTATGGCGGCGGCCTTTTGCTCGTCTGCGGGATGCTCGGGTATACGGGCTTCCTCGGCGGCAGTTTGGTTTTCGGACCCGATCACTTGAAGTGGTGAACGGCAGTTTCGCGAAGAGGCAAGCCGTGCGGCGGCGCGTGTACGCCATGCGTGTCGGCTGCTAAACGGCAAGCCGTGCGGCGGCGTGTTGGCCCTGGCTTGGCCGTTTAGCAGACGCGACGTGTTGGGTTTTGCTCTCAGGTTGTAGACAATTTGCTTGGAAGGATATCCCGTATGAAGAAGCGAATCAGACACACACTGTTTGCATTGCTCGGCGTCCCGATGCTCCTGCAGGTCGGCTGTTTCAGCGCCGCCGACTTCCAGGCCATCGCTGAAGGGCAGTTCATCATGTTCGTCAACGCCCTGATCAACTCGGTGACCAGCGACGTTCTCCGCGGCGCCATCGGCGGCTGAGCGGAAGCTCGCTGCTCGGTTAGGTTTTCTCTGCTGGAAAAGTGGGTCAAACACGTTAATATGGCGCGCATGAAGACCCAGACGATCAGACATCATCGACACGCCAGAGCGCATCCCGTATTCATTATCCTGCTCGCCGTCGCACCACTGGCGGCGGAAGAACCGCAAGAGAAGCACCTCTACACCAACCGGCTGATCAATTCGGCGAGCCCATACTTGCTGCAACATGCTCACAATCCCGTCGACTGGCAACCGTGGGGGCCCGAAGCCTTTGAGCAGGCTGCCAAGGAGGACAAACCGATCTTCCTCAGCATCGGCTACGCCGCCTGCCACTGGTGCCACGTCATGGAGCACGAGAGCTTCGAGAACGAGGACATCGCCGCGATTCTGAACGAGCACTTCATTGCCATCAAGGTCGACCGCGAGGAGCGCCCGGACATCGACGAAGTCTACATGGCGGCGACGCAGGCCGCGACGGGGCGCGGCGGCTGGCCCATGAGCGTCTTCATGACGCCCGATCGCAAGCCGTTCCTGTGTGGCACGTATTTTCCGCCGCACGATCGCGGCGGGCGGCGCGGATTTCGTGGGATGTGCCTGGACATCGCTGAGCAATGGAAGTCCGATCGCGACAAATTGCTGGCCGACGCCCAATCGCTGGTCACTCGAGTCCGCGCCAGCAAACGCACGATAGGCAGCAAGCGCATCCCCGACCACGGCACGATCTCCGAGAACATCGACAAGCTCCCCGGCCGATTCGATCCGGCGCTCGGCGGCTTTCGCAGCAGCCGAAACAAGTTTCCGCCGACCTTCGTGATGGAGCTGATGCTCCGCGAGCACGCTACGCAGCAGGATATGTCCAAGCCGGCGCTGGTCGAGGCGGTCGAGAACACGCTGGACCACATGGCCCGTGGCGGCATCTACGACCACATCGGCGGCGGCATCTGCCGCTACAGCACCGACCCGCGCTGGTTCGCGCCGCACTTCGAGAAAATGCTCTACGACCAGGGCCGCGTCGCCGGCGTCTATCTCAGCGCGTATCAACTCACGCAGGATGAGTTCTACGCCCGCACCGCCCGCGGCATCCTGGATTATTGCCTGGCCGACCTGCGGGACGCGGCGGGGGGGTTCTATTCCTCACGCGACGCCGACAGCGAGGGCGAAGAAGGCAAGTTCTACGTCTGGACCAAGGCGGAGATCGACAAGCTGCTGCCGCCGGCCGACGCCGCGCTGTTTTGTGAGTATTACAACGTCAAGCCGGGCGGCAATTGGCACCACGGGCAGAACATCCTGTACGTCTCCGGGCCCGACCATGTCTTCGCCAAGCGACATGATCTGTCCGAAGCGGATTGGAGAAAGCGGCTTGAGGGAATGCGCCGGATCGTGTTCGACGCTCGCGAGAAGCGTGTCCATCCGGGGCTGGACGACAAGATCCTGACCGAATGGAACGGCCTATTGATTACGTCGCTGGCCCGGGCGCATCGTATCTTCAATGAGCCGCGTTACGGCGAAGCGGCAGCCGGGGCGGCGGATTTCATTCTGCGCGAGATGGTGCGTGACGGCCGACTGTTCCGCGCCCACCGCCGAGGCGTGACGCACGTGCCCGCCAACGCAGCCGATTATGCCAATTTGATTGAGGCTTTGATCACGCTGTATGAAACGTCGTTCGAGCCCAAGTGGCTGGCGGCGGCGGAGAAGTTCAACGACGCC
>JADFJZ010000100.1 GCA_022565195.1 Planctomycetota bacterium
CGCTGTGGTTGATGACACGGTGGCGGTTCTGCAGATTCTGCCCCAGGGCGACGGCGTTTTCGATCTGTTGCTCGTCGTGACGGACGCGGCTGATGAAAACAACGTCGCCGCGAAGTCGATCCCGGTGATTGTGGAGTGTGCGGACGCCGATCGGCCCGACGCGGATGCTGGTTCGTCCCAACTCGCCGCCGCCAGCACGGAGTTCGAGGTCGTGACCGTGACGATGAGTTGTTCGGACCCGAGCACATCAGACCAATCAGGGCGGCTGTTCCGCTGGCGTCAGATCGGCGACAATCTGGTCCAGAATCTCCAAGATGAAGACACTCAATTCGCCAAGTTCGACATGCCGGAAGATGCGCCATTCGGCTTCGAGCCGATTGTGTTCGAGTGCATCGTCGAGAACCCGGCCAGTGATTGCGAGTCCAGCGAGCGGGTCGCGTGTGCGACGGACGAGCAGTGCGCCTCCGTCGGCGGGACCACCTGCGGACAGATCGACGCCGGCCTGTGCGACGGCCTGATTCTCAGTGATACGACCGTGGTCTACGCTGAACCGGTCGTCGAGCCCCGGCCCAGCACTGCGGCGCAGACGAAACTCGTTGGCAGTTCCGTGGCGCTGTCGTGCCAGCAAATATCCGGCTCGCAGGCGGACGCCTACGACTGGCGTGAAATACCGGTCCTGTGTACGAATACGTGTGGGTCCGCGGGCGACGGGGCCTGCGACGACGGCGGGCCGGATGCGGATTCCGATGATTGCGTTTTCGGAACCGACTGCACGGACTGCGGAATTCGTGGCGCCCTGTGTGCGGATACGTGCGACTCCGCCGACGACGGGCAGTGTGACGACGGCGGGCCGGGCTCTGATTCCAATGACTGCAACCTGGGGACCGACTGCATCGACTGCGGCCCCCGTGCGGCAGATGGTACGCCGCTCGAGACGCCCAGCGTGGATGACTACAGCGTGGACAGCAGCACCGGCGTGCTGACCTTTACCGCGCCGTCAACCGCTCAATCTTTGCTCTTCGAGTGTCGGGGCATCATCAGCGGGCCGGACGGTGATTTGGGCGGTCCTTTCAACACGATCGATCAAGCGATTATCGATGTCGTGAATTTCGATGTCTCCGTGGTCGTGCAGGACGGCGATGACGCCGCGGGCGGTGCACTGGCCGACATTGACGTGGATCGCATCCGCCTCACGAACGCCTCGCCCGGCGAAGTCGTGTTCACGAGCACGCTGATCGGAGCCTCGGCGGATTCCGGTGTGTTCTCGAACAGCTTCTCGGACACGAACGAAACGCTCGTGTTGGAAGGTGACGCCGCACCGAATGGCGGTGAGTTCGGGCAGATCGGGCCGTTCGATATCGATGCAGCCGCGAATCTCGCGTTCGTCGCGCCCGTCGATGGCGCGCCCGCCGGCGGAGAGACGGACGGCGTCTTCGCTCTGTTCGGAAGTTCGCTCGTCGAGATCGCCGCCGACGGCGCCGCCGATGAGAATCCATCCGGCAACCGCTTATGCGGATTCGGCGATGTGGCCTTGGGCGGCAGTGCCGACGTGACGTTTCTGGCCCTGTTTGACGCCGACGGCGACGACAATTGCAGCGGCACAGTACGCGAAGGCCTCTATACGCGAGCGGGGGGGCTGTTGAGTACGGTGGCTCAGTCGGGTACGACCACCATTCCAGACAGCGTGCCTGGCGTTAAGTTCGGCGATTTCTTCGAGCAGTTGCACGCCAATGATGACGGCGATGTCGTGTTCGCGGGCAGGGATTCGGGCAGCACCGCGATTGGAGCATTCATCGAAGTCAGCGGCGGAGACCTGGATCGCTTGTTCCTGAACGACCGCACTGCCGCCGACACCGGAGGTGCGTACGGTGATGACTTGCCGGCCGACTTGGCCATCGCGGATCGCCCCGTCGGCGCTCCCGCCGGCACTTCCGGAGTGGCCGCCTTCCAGGCCGACCTCAAGAACATCAATCCGACGCAGGGTCTGTTCATCAATGCGGAGCCCGGGAGCGCCGGGACCACAATTGCTCTGAACAGCACGTCCAGCCCCGAGGGTTTCTTCTTGACGTCCTTCCAGCAGGTGGCGATCAATTCGCACGGCGACCTTGCTTTCATCGCGGATGGCCGACTGCTGTTCTACACGGCGTCGTCCGGGACCGTCGTTGAAGTGCGCAACGCCGATGGTGTCGCGGTCCGCAACGGGAACCAGGTCGCGACCGGTGTGACCCTCAACGCCGGCAACGGTCTGGCGGATGTGCAGTTCAATGACGACGGCGTGATCGTTTTCTCCGCCAACGTCAACGGGTCCGGCACGGCGATCCTCCAGGCTTTGCCGCCTGGCTAGCCCGCCTGCGGCGGGAACGATAGCCAATTCCAAATAACTCCAGGGAACGGTTGCCTCGCCGGGGCGACCGTTCCTTTTTCCAATGTCACGCCCACCGTCTCCGATAGAGACCGCGACACGAAATGGTCGCATCGGCTGAGAGATCGGCGGATGTTGCCGAGAAGTCGGCAGGATGTGCGCCAGCCAACCCCGCCGGTCGGTCTCCAGACACATCTGAAGATTGTTTTTCAATCGGGCAAGCTAGTGGTGCGCAATCAGTTGCGCTCGATCAAGACGTTGTGAGTGCCCCTCGGGCGAGCGAGTTGGCACGCCGGTTGGTAAGGGGGTGGCGGAGTCGTGCAGCGATTGTGTGGTCACGGGAGGCTTGAATGAACAACGAGTGTCGATTGCGCACGGCAGCGGATGCTGAATTGGTTCCAACGGATTGGAACGCAATCGGCGCTCGGATTGTCGAGGTCGCCGAGCAGGCCTGTGCGACGCACCTGCGTTTGACCGGCGGACGTTTGACGGAACAAGACATAGAAGACTTGCGGATGCAGGCTTCGAAGGGCGAGTAGTTCGATGGTTTACGGCTTGTGGCAATCTGCGGCGGGCATGGCGGCGAATCAGTATCGCCAGAACGTCGCTGCCAACAACATCGCGAATATCAACACGGTCGGCTTCAAGCACGATCTGGCCATGCTGGTCGAGCGTCCGGTCGAATCGCGCGAAGACGGCGACGCCCGGCAGTTCGCCCACGCCATGTTCGACATGCTCAGCGGCGGCACACACGTCGCGCCGACGATCCAGACGTTTGAGCAAGGCCCCGTGATGACAACTGACAAACCGCTGGACGTCATGATCCAAGGCAAGGGGTTCTTTGCGGTGCAGACCGACGAAGGCGTGCGCTATACCCGCGACGGCAACTTCACTCGCAGCAGCGAGGGCTTGCTGGTGACGTCTGCGGAAGGAGATCCCGTGCTGGATAGTGGCGGCGGCACGATCACGATTCCGGCGAACGGCGGCAAGGTCATAATCGCGAGCGGCGGCGAGATCAAACAGGGCGATGCGGTCCTGGCCACGCTCGGCGTGGTGGAATTCGACGATTTGAGCCTGCTGATGAAGCAAGGCAAAAACCTGTATGCAGCGGCGGCCAGCGCCACGCCGCGCGCAGCCACCGGCAGCAAGATCATACCCGGCGCTCTGGAAGGCTCGACGATGGATCCAGTCAAAGGGCTGGTGGACATGATCGAAGCCTCGCGGGCGTTCCAAATGAACGCCAACATGATCAGTATGCAGGACACCACCCTCGGCAGGGCGGTGAACGAGATTGCGAGGTTCTAAAGAAGAGTTTACCGCAGAGAGCGCTGAGAACGCAGAGAAGATCGGGAGTTGAGAAACAAATAGAAACCTCTGCGACCTCTGCGGTGAGTTCTTCCGGATGACAGAGTAACTGAGAGAGAAGACTATGGCGATTACAGCACTACAAGCAGCAGCGAGCGGGATGAAGGCCTTGGACGTCAAGTTGGATGTCCTGGCCAACAACCTCGCGAATATCAATACGACCGGCTTCAAACGCTCGCGCACCAACTTTGAGGATCTGCTCTATCAAATCAAGCGTGAGCCCGGCATCCTCAATGCGAACAACAAGCCCACACCTCACGGCATCGTGGTGGGTGTCGGCGTCGCTGTTGCGGGAACGCAACTCGACTTTGAACAAGGCACGCTCGACCAGACGTACAACGGGCTGGACATGGCCATTCAGGGCGAGGGGTTCTTCCAAGTGCGGACGATTGACGACGGCCAAGAGGTCATCGCTTTCACGCGGGCCGGCAATTTCACGATCAATCGAGACGGAGACATCGTGCTGGGCAACAGCGATGGGCCTTTGATGGAACCGAACATTACACTCCCGGCCGACGCGAAGGACATCTCAGTCTCAGCCGACGGCCGGGTCATGTACAAATCGCCGGGTGACCAAGCCTTGCAGGAGGCGGGACAGATTCTGTTGGCCCGATTTGTAAATCCCGAAGGATTGAAGCAGATCGGCAAGAATCTATACATCGACACCGACGCTTCGGGGACCAGCGTTCCAGGCCAACCACAGACCGATGGTTTCGGTGACATTCGGGGCGGGGCGCTCGAAATGAGCAATGTTGAGCCGGTGCGCGAGTTGATCGAGTTGATCAAAACGCAGCGGGGATTCGAGCTGAATTCACAGTCCATCAAGAGCGCCGACGAGTCGCTCCAGGTGGTTACGAACTTGAGGAGGTTCTAACTTCGCTAGTTAGTTGAGAATCGCCAGACCCAGGCGATCGCCGAACTGAATGGATTCAGGATGGCTACGATGAAACGCAAGGATTGCGACAAGCAGTGTAATGGGCAATACGGGAAGCGCGCACGATTCTCGCTCGTGATGAGCGGCATCGCGGTGGTTCTGTGCTGCGCGCCCGCTGCGGACGCGGGCAACATCCGTATCCGGCCCAGCGCGCTGATCGATCACGATCAAATTCGACTCGCTGACGTGGCGGTGATCGAGGGCTTCGCCGCAGACCAACTCTCCGAATTTCAGGAACTGGCCATCGCCGACGCACCCGCCTTCGGCCAGAGCAAACTGATCACCCTGAATGACATTCGATCGAAGTTGGCCGGCGCCGGCGTGAACATGGCCGTCGTGTGCCTGAAAGGCGCGAGCCGCTGCGTGGTCCGGCGTCCCACGGAGATGCCGACGGAACAAGATGTGTCCCAAGATGTTGTGGCCAGAAGGGCCGCAGGCGAGCAATCGCTACAGGCACAGATTCAGCGGTTCATCGACGAGCGGCTTGCCGAATACGGCGGGGAGGCTGAAGTCAATTTCCGGCGGACGCCCGCTTCTCTGCTGGCGCTCTCCGGGCCGGCGTACACCTTCGAAATTGAGCCGCGCAGCAATCGCAAGCTGGGCACCTTCGAACTGCTGGTGACCATCCAGCACGGGTCCGCCGAACCGCAGATCCAGAAAGTGGCGGTCGAGGTTGCGCTCAAGAAGGACGTGATCGTGGCGATCAACCCGATCAGCCGCGGGCAGACCATCACTCGGGCCGACATCATGACCGAGCAGCGCTCGTTCAAAAAGCTCGAGCACATCGGCATGACCAAACCGGCGACGGTCATCGGCCAGGAAGCCAAACGGGACATCCGCATGGGCGACATGGTTAAGGCGGGGGACATCAAATCGAAAGTATTGGTGAAGCGGAACGATTTGGTTTCTATTCGCTCGGTGCGCAATGGCATCGCCATCGAGAGCACCGGCAAGGCCCTCGACAACGGCACACTGGGCGAGAGCATCGAAGTACGCAACGAGGGATCCGAAGAGACATTCTGGGCCCAGGTGACGGGCCTGCGTCAGGCGGAAGCGCTGGGCCGGCCGGAGCGCCGCGCAGGCGTCGATCGTTCGAAAGGGAGAGTCAAGTGATCGGGCGCAGCACATCGCACAAGTGGAAGTCCGCGCGGGCTCCCGACAAGTCGGGATTCCATTCCGCCCGCGGCTCCTTGGTGAATCGCTATATGGCGTTCGTACTGGGTTCGTTGTTGCTCGTTACGGTGGGCGAGGTGCGGGCGCAGAGTTCTTCCATGTATATCGGGGCGCTGGAGAAGAGCCGTTTGGCCGCCGAGAACGCCAAAGGGAAGCCGCCATCGGACGCAAACGGAGCGCAGAATTTCGGCCGCGTGAGACCACTCAATCCCGAATTGGAGCAAGCCTCGCTTTTTGCGGTGAAGACCAAATCGCCGAACGAGTTCAAGGTACACGACTTGATCACGGTCATCGTCCGCGAGCAAAAGATCTACAAGAGCAAGTCCAAGCTGGAAACCGACCGTGAGTTCACGATGGACAGCAAGATCGATGA
>JADFJZ010000101.1 GCA_022565195.1 Planctomycetota bacterium
GCGTGTCTGCTGGCCTCGGCCAGCATGGTCTGGTTCCGCTACAACGCCGATCTCAGCGTATTGCAGAGCAATCGCAGCGCCAACGCCAGCGCGATGAACTATGCCGCCGCCCTGTCCATCTTCAACAACCCCCCAGTGAGCGACCCGCCGCGTGTCTTTGCCCAGAAGGTCAAAGGCATGGCCGATGCATTCGTTAAGGAACACAATCGCCTCAAGGGCATGGGCAAGAACGAGGTGGACGACTGTGAACGCATCCTCGATCTCTTGAGGGACAAGTCGCTTTGGCCGATGGTGCTCGAGACCGTTCACCGGGCGCTGCCCGCCGAAGCCCAGCTCGCATCCGCAAAGGACGGCACGGAATACGTTCAGACACTCACCGGCCAGCCCGAGGCGCTGGCCCGACCCCAGCGCAGGGAAGTATTCATCGAGTCGCTGGCAAGCCAGTTCGTTGACGACATCTACGCCGTCGACTACCGCACCGCGGAAAGCGCCGAAGAAGATCCTGAAGAACTGTTCGACTACTACAGCGAGGAAGGCCCGGAAGGGTTCATCATCACGCTCGCCTGCCGCACGCCAAACGAAGGCCGAGGCAAGTTCATCGAGGAGCACAACGGTCTCATCCAAAACCTCAAGACGATGGGCCAGACCGAGGGACGAGGGCTTTACTTCGACGGGGTTCGCTTGATTACAGCGCAGCAGGGCGGTTTCTCATCGGGCGCCTCCCGCCCGACGGCGACGCGGCCGCCATCAGCGCGAGGGCGAGGCCGGAGTGCGATGGGCGGCGGTTCCCGCGGCGGCCCTACGATACCGAGCAAACCCGCCTTCGGCGGCAAGCTGGACCCCCTGACTTTTGAGGACGTCGCGGAAGACTGGAGGTTCTCCGTCAAATTCGTGGTGGCTTTGGATGATCTGCCGGAAGAAAAGTCGCCCGGGACGCCGGAGGCGGAACCCGCCGCCAGAGCACCCGGCGGTCGAACGTCCGGCGGTCGAGGTGGCCGCGGAGGCTAACTGACCGGCAAACGTCCGAGACGCAGGCGGCATTGCGAAGAGGTTGACTGCTCATGGGATTCATCAAGAAAAACGCTTTTCTGCTCGGCTGCGCGCTCGGTGGCATCATCGGCGTGGGGCTCATGCTGTGGGGCATGTCGCGCATGGGCAACGTGCGGAGCGAAATGGGCCTGGCCAAACGCCTCTACGGAGATTTGGAACGCGTCGCCGGCAATGCGGTCCAGCCCAAGTCCATTGATGGGGAGAAGGACCGCATTCGCCAGGCCAGGGATCAATACAAGCAAGTGCTGGCCCACTTCGCCGCGAGAAACGTCCGCCAGCCGCTGCTGGAGAATCTTTTGCCCGACCCGGGCAAGGGGACGCAAGGCAAGCAACTGCGCTACGATTTTCGATCCAAGTATCAGGGTGCAATGCACGATTTGTTGCTTCGGCTGAGCGCCGGTCAGCCGCCGAGCAAGCAGGAGATTGAGAACACCGCCGACTACCTCCGCAAGAAAGCGATGGAAGAGCAAGAGTTCGGCAGCGGTGACGGCAAGTCCCCGCAGAGTGGCGCAGGCCGCTCCGGGCCGGGGTCGAGCGGGCCGGGCGCAGGTGACAGCAGCGCCATGCCGGAACGCAAAGGCCCCGCCAGCACCCAGGCCTACTGGGCGGCATTGAAAGAAAAAGCCCAGAACGATGCGACCATGCTGACCTGCATCGACAAGGCCCGCAACATTTCCTGTTACGCCAGCGTCAGAAGAGGCGGATCGTTCGATCTCCATCCGATGTTCATAGACGCAGACGAAGCGGCCCCCGGGATGGCGGAAATTTGGGACGCGCAGTTGCTGTACTGGATCGAGAGCGACATGGTCGAATTGCTAGCCAATGTCAACGATCGGGCTGCTGCCAAGCTGGAGAAGGCCTGGGTCGGCAATCTTCCAATCAAGGACGTGAGGTCGATTGCCGTCAGTAGCTACATCCTGGAAACAGACGGTTCGCCGACGACCAATCTCCGGGCACAGTCAGTTGACAGGCCTCCCGAGCATCCCGACGCGGTGTTCACGCACGCCGCCGCTGAAGCTCTGTATGACGTCATCAATGTACGCCTCCGACTTGTCATCGATGTCCGGGCTTTGCCGGAGATCCTGCACGAAATAGCTCACGACAAGTACCGGGTTGTCTTGAACGTCGGCTATGAAGAAGTCCGGCCCGATTTGTCTTTCCGCGGCAAGATTTACGGCCCCCAGCCCGTGGTGCTGGCGACCATCGATCTACAAACCTACTTGTTCTACAAAGCTTATGTACCACTGATGCCCGAGGCGATCCGTGAACAATTGGGAATCCCGCAGCAACAATTCGAAGATTTAGTGAAAGAACTGCGGGGCGATGCCGGTGAGGAAGCCGATTCAAAAGAAGAGCAGGATGGCGAAGGATAACAATCCTCCGCAGTGTTTGGAGCGCTCGCGATGGCCAAGCAGAATGTGAACATCTTTGAACTTTACGTCGATAAGTTGGCTCTGGGCGTCATGCTCTTGCTGTTCCTGTGGGTGTTTTACGCCTTCCTGATCAGTTCTCCGAACAAAACGGAATTGAGCGGCCGAATGGTCGGCCCGGCGGAGATTGACGGCAACGTCAAGGGCAAAGCTGAGGATGTGCTGCAGCGCGTCCGCAGCGCCAGAGTCGAGCTGGCAGAGGTCAGCGATTATCCCGGCGATCAGTTGCAGCTTGCTCAGGGGCCGCTGGTCCAGAAAGAGCTTGAAATTGCCTCCAGGCTGCCCACCTCGGTGAGTTTTGGCGTACCGATGCCGGATGTGCAAGGTCCGCAGGCCCCGGGCCAAGTGACGCTGGCCACGCTGCTCCCGCCCGAAAAGCCCGCCGTGACGATCGGGCGTCTCACCGCGTACTATCCGCCCCACGCCGTGCCCATCGGCGATTCACTGACTCAGGAGGAAACGCAGTTGGTGGAATTGGAAGGCGCTCAGGAGCGAAGCTGGGTCACCGTCGCGGTCCATTTCGATGAACGGGACCAGCGCGACTTGTTCCTGAAGCATAATTACCAGACCACTAAGTTCGGCGTGACGGTGACGGACGTTTTCCTGCGCCGGCAGGTGCGGCTGCCCAGCGGGGAGTGGAGCAACTGGGAGGAAATTGAAGAGTACGCTGAGTACTTCATGGACCCCGCACCCGAGTTGACGTTGCTGCTGGACGAGAAAAACCGCCATTACATCTCCAAGAACAATCGCGAGAACCTGCATGTCTGGTTTGAGAACCTCGTGGAGTTTCATTCCGACCTGGTGCGCCCGCCGATGCCCTACTCGGAATACGGTGCCGAGTGGTATCCCCCCTACCTGGAAGAGCTGATCGGGTTGTACCCGGAAGAAGACTGGCCCGATCCATTGACCGTGCTGCCGAAGTCGGGCAAGGCCAGGAAGCTGCCGCTGCTCAAGCGAGCCGAGCAGGAACTCGACACGGCCAGGAAGAACTTGGAGGCCGGCAAGCTGGAGATCGCTCGACTGGGTGTTGAGAAGGTTCTTGGCTACAGGAAGATCCCGCCCAAACACCGGATCAAGGAAAAAGCCTGTGCGTTGCAGGCGGAGATCAAGAAGGCCATCGACCAGCGACGCATCGATGACCTCAAGCGCGCGAGCGAAAACGAGCGTGATGCGGGGGACGAAGGAGATTTCGACCGGCCCGAGGAGATTGTCTTCGCCCACGATCACTCCGCCGAGCCGGGCAGCGTTTATCGCTACCAAGTGAAGCTGCAGACCTTCAATCAATATGCCACGGTCGTGGAGCGCTTGAAGGATCCCATCGATGCCACGCAGATCTATATCGAGAGCGATTGGTCCGCGCCGAGCGATCCGGTAGAGGTGCCTTCGCAACAGCGTATCTTTCTGGCGTCGGCCAAGACAGATTCAGCCCAGTTCGAAATCTATCAGTGGCACCAGGGCCGATGGCTCAAAGAGAAATTCAGCGCCAAGATCGGCGAGATCATCGGCGGCGACAGGCGCGTGCTGATTGATCGAAAACGGACCATAGTAAAATTTGACACCGGCGTTCGGCTGATCGGTTTGGTGAAAGACCGGCCGTACGTCCCGCGAAAGAAGAAACGCAACGGCACCGTTGAGCTTGGCGAGATCGGGACCTCGGCGGCAGCCGTGTGCCAGCGCCGAGATGGAAGCACGATGGAGCTGATCCAGGCCGCCGGCAAGACGGATGAGGAGCGCAAGCTCATCGAAGAGGCGATCAAGATCGACAGACGCAAGAGTAGACGGAGATCCGCCAAAGAGGACCCGGACAAGCCCCGGCCGCCCGGAGGCCGAGGACGAGGCCGTGGGGGAGGCTGAGAGGCGTCCTGCAGAGGCGTAGTGGGCCGAAAGGCCGCCCCCGGCATCCGGTTTCCGTGGATGTAGGTCGTTGCGGGTCTTGTATTTTCGGCCTCGGCTGCTTAAACTTGTGAGTAACGGCTTAGTGCCTTGACCCAGGCGAACTTACGGCTGATCGAGTTGTTCCTGCATCCCTGGGTCCCAGACAAACTGTTCGGTACCAACAACTAAACCTGCGTGGGCAATCGGTCCGATAACCACCCTATCCCCGTGATGTCGGGGGTGGGTTGTAGCAAAGGAGGATCTCTCTTGACCCCATCATGGCAATTGCGAAGGCGTTGCGGTGTCTTGTTCCTGACCGCTTGGCTGGCGGGCGGCATCGTCGCACGGGCAGAGGATGAATCCGCGCAGGCCCAACTGGAGCGCGCGGTGGCGATGTATCAGGCCCAGGACTATGAGGCCGCGTTGCGGTTGGTGCGCGAAGTCGACACCGAGGCCCTCTCGGAAGCGGACCGCAAGCTCCTCGTGCGATACATCGAGCTGACGGAAACGGCGGTCGACCAGTATCACCAGGCGCGGTCTCATCTGGCGCAAGGCAAGGACGCTCTGAGCGCCGGGAAGTACAACTCCGCCCGGCAGTTGTTGGATCAAGTCGTCGAGAGTGAATTCGCCACGCCGCGCTTGACGAAGGCGGCCGAGCGCGAATTGGCACTCATTACCGAAGCGGAACTGCAGCGCGCCCGCCTCACGGCGGCGCAGGACGCGTCCCTGGATCAGGAAGAGGCTGCGAGCGGCAGTCGGCGGGCCGATCGGCTGGTGCGTCGCGGCCAGGAAGCGACCACGCGTGGGAATTACAACCTGGCCCGCAGTTTTTACAACGAGGCGCTGGCTCTGGTCCCCGGTCATCCGGAGGCCCGCCAGGGCCTGCAGCGCCTGCGATTGCACGAGCAAGTCGAAGCCGCACCGAACGAGCAGCCGCGAATTCGGCTCATCGATCGGATGCAGCAGCGCCGCCAGATTCTGTGGCAGCGTGCGGTGGCCGCCTATCGCCAGACCGAACGGGAGGTACTCGGCTTCGTCGAACAGAACCACTACAAGCGGGCCAACCGGTCGCTGCAGTTTGCCCGCGAAACGATCGAAGCCAACCGCCAATACGCCGAGCCTCTGGCACGCTACGAGGGGCTCAAGGCTGAATTTCAGGAACTGGCCAAGATGGTCGGCGCGCGCGAGCAGGCCTACAACGCTGCACAAACCGAACGGATTCAACGTGACCTCGAAGTGCAGGAAGCCGGGCGCTTGAGTCAAATGGAGGCGGAAAAACGGCGCCAGATTGACCTCTTGATGCAGCAAGTGGATCAAAAAGTGGATGACCGTGATCTCCGAGGCGCCACGCAGGCCCTGCGGCAGGTGATGGTCATCGATCCCAAAAATATCCAGGCAGAGTGGATGATGGATCAGCTAGGCGACATGGAGGCCGTTCAGCGGCAGAACAAAGCCTGGAAGGTGTCGAAGGGCGAGCAACGCAAGCTCCTGCTGGAGGTCCAGGAGGCCACGGTCCCATGGAGCGGGGAACTCAACTACCCGGACAATTGGCTGAATATCATCCGCAGCCCCTATCGCCAGTTGCCCGGCGAGTATCCTCTGGATGTTGAGGAGGAGGACTTCGAAGAGTCGTTCCGCTCCCGTATCCCGGAGATTTCGTTCAACCAACTGGAATTCGAAAACGCTTTGCAGCAAATCGCCGACATCGGCGACATCAACATCGTTCCCAATTGGCCTGATCTTGCCCTGGCGGGCGTCACGCCCGACACCCGCGTGACGCTGCCGCGACTGCGCAATGTCTCCGTGCGAACGGTCCTCGAGGAAGTGATCGAGCAG
>JADFJZ010000102.1 GCA_022565195.1 Planctomycetota bacterium
CGCGCTTTTCAACCGCGGTGATGCCCGACGGAATGGCGATGACCACGCGCGGCTTGAAGAAGCTGCGCTTGCCCATGGCCTTGCGGATGAAATACGACAGCATCGCCTCCGTGATATCGAAATCGGCGATGACCCCGTCCTGCAGCGGCCGAATCGCGCTGATGGACCCCGGCGTCTTGCCCAGCATCGTCTTGGCCACCAAACCGACCGCGTTGCCGTTATCCAGAACGCGATTGGTTCCTTTCTTGACCGCCACCACCGACGGCTCGTTCAGCACGATGCCCTCGCCCTTCACACACACCAACGTGTTGCACGTGCCCAAGTCGATGCCCATGTCTACGCTGAACATGCCCAGCAATGAATCAAATATCACGACATCCCTTTCTGAAATAATCAGGGCGCACAGCAGGCGTGTTCATAGCCGGTTGCAGGTGAGTATACAGCGTGCGACGCATCACCATCCATAGTAACGTCACGCCAGCGGAATTGATTCACTGACTAAGAAGGACCAAACGGCATCCAGTCGCCGAACAGCGCATTGCTTTTCCAAGCGAGAAACACAGTCCCGGCGATCATGAATAGTGTAGCAATAATCAGCAAGACAGTGTAGATCGTAACAGGCGGACTGACCTTGATTTTTCCAGCGGAACCCGTGTCTGCCATGTGAAAACATCTCCCAGGTCAGCGTTAGTCGGTTTCGCCAACCGGCTTAAGGCCGTGTCGAACAATACCTCTCAAACCTCAGCCACTTTTCCTCATGTAGCTGTATTCGTCCTCAGCAATGTCACCAATCGAGATCGGCTTGCTTACGAACTTCAAGTCGCCCGCGCTGCTGTTGGGCATGACTTCGGTAATCTCCAGATCAGCGAGGAAATCACCCCTGCTGTTGTAGATGATGAATGTCATTCCCACCTCAACGCCGTCGTTGGTACCCACGGAGATACTGGCGAGGTTGCCGTCCAACTCCGCAATGTGGCCTCGGATCGAGACCGCCCGGGCCGGCGATTCGGGGCGGACCTTATCCCGGCGCGGCACAACCAGATCATCCCACAGCGCCGAATCGCCAGGAGACGTTCTGGCACTCCTGCCCTGCTCCTGTTTCAGGAGGTTTATTTGCTGTTCCTGCTGGCGCTTTTCCTGATCGAGAACGGTAATGGTTGCGATTTTCTCAGTCAGACTAGCGTTCATGTCCGCGTTCGCCTTCTCGAGATAGAGGTTCCGCTCCTCGACAGCAACGAGATGTTCGCGGGCCTTGGAGGCGCTCGCCTGGGCGATACTGAGTTCGGCGGAGAGCTTCTTGACCGTGGCGGACTGCGCACTCAGATCACTCTCGGCCTTGGCCAACCGGGTCTTGTAATCGTTCAGTTCCCCAAGCGTATTGGCGAGATCGCCCGAGGATCGTTCCTTTTGCTCCTGCCACCTCCGCCGATCGTCCTGCGCCTGAGCTTCCAGCGCCACCTTAACAGCCACCAGATTCCTGTTGTGGGTGTCGGTCTGCTTGGCGTTGTTCCGCCACTTCTCGGCCTCATTCCGCCAATCCGGCACGTTCGCCGAGAACTGGATGGTCATCATCGTGAACGCGATGCTGAAGATGACCAACAGAACCGCAAAAACTTTTGTGAGTGTATTCAACGCCCAATCTCCTTTGCTCAAACCTGGGGTTTGGGATGGCTATGGGACATTTCCGGGCCGTTCAGGTATGGATCAAGCATCCCGGTCTTGCACCTGTGGAGGCACGAGTCCAATCTCTCGCTGACCGCCGCGATTGACCACTGCAAAGCACTCAGGCGCTTGGCCTGCCGCGATTTAGGTTATGCGATTTCCCGCCGCAGGTCAAATAAAAGATCGCTCATCCTCTATAAATCCGGGAGGCCTGCCAACCCTGAGGCCCGCTTGGGGTGCGTTGCATCAGCCGGGACGAGTCTCTAATATGATTCCGCCAGGCGGGCGGGCCGGTCGGCCAGAGGCCGCCGCCGCTCGCGATCCCTGCTGTGAGTGCCCCAGCACGCGGCACCACCGCCCCTTTTTCGTTGGAGACGCTGATGGCAGAGACCATGCGAGCCATTCGCAAAGCCGCACCCGCAAAGGGCTTGACCGTTGAAACGGTGCCCATCCCCCACCCGGGCGATCACGACGTGCTCGTGCAGGTAGAGGCCGCCAGTTGCTGCGGGACCGATCTGCACATTTGGAAATGGGACAGTTGGGCCCAGGGCAGGATCAAGCCGCCGCTGACCCTGGGCCACGAATTCGCGGGCACGGTGGTCGAGGTCGGCAAGCGGGTTGAGAATGTTCGGGTCGGCGATTATGTCTCTGCGGAATCGCATGTCACCTGCGGCATGTGCTTCCAATGCCGCACCGGCCAGGCCCACCTCTGCCCACGGACCAGCATCCTCGGCGTCGATCGAGAGGGCGCCTTCGCCGACTTTGTCGTCGTGCCTGAAAAAGTGATCTGGCAGAACGATCGCGAGAAGCTGCCCCCCGAAGTGGCCTCGCTGCAGGAACCCTTCGGCAACGCCGTCTATGTGACCATGGGCCAAGACATCACCGGGCTCAGCATCGGCGTGATGGGTTGCGGCCCGATCGGCCTGTTCTCGATCGCCATCGCCAAAGCCTCCGGAGTCGCCAGAATATACGCCACTGATGTCATCGATTATCGCCTCGATCTCGCCCGCAAGTTGCAGGCGGACATCGTCTTTGATGCCAAGTCGTCGGGCTCCGAAGACATCATCGACGCCAACGGCGGGGCCGGGCTCGACTTGGTGCTGGAGATGAGCGGCGCGCCGCAGGCGATCAACACTGCCTTCGAAATCGTCCGCAATGGCGGCCGGGTCATTCTCTTCGGCATTCCGTCAAATCCCGTCGAGATCGATGTTGCCGAAAAAATGATTTTCAAAAACCTCACTGTGCTGGCCCTCAATGGTCGCCGCATCTTCGACACTTGGTACAAAACTCGCTGGCTGCTGGAGAGCGGAGTTGTCGACCTGCGACCATTGATCTCCAAAGAGATCACCTTCGACCAAATCAATGACGCCATGGAGACGCTCGCCAGCGGCGAAGCGTGCAAGATCATCATCAGGCCCGACAGGAAGATCAGCCCCGCCCCGTCGTCGGACGGTCGAAAGCGTGAAATCGACCCCGACACGCGCGGCACCATCGTACACAGATAGCGAGGCCCCCATGAGCACGCTGCTCGATGACATTCTGGAATCGCGCCTCAGCGAACTTCGCAAATCCGGCAAGTACAAGCAGGCACTCGAATTGATGTCGCCGCAGTCGGCCCGCGTTCGAATGAACGACCGCGACACCATCATGCTGTCCAGCAACAACTACCTCGGCCTGTCCAACCATCCGAAGGTGCTCGCCGGCGCCAAACAAGCCATCGACCAGTACGGCCAAGGCACATCGAGCGTCCGCTTCATTTGCGGGACCATGACTTGCCATCTCGAACTGGAGAAGAAGATCTGCGAATTCATCGGCTGCGAAGCGACCATTACCTACATCAGTTGCTGGGATGCCAACGTCGGCCTGATCCCCACGCTCGCCGCCAAGCCCGAAGACGCCATTTTCTCCGACGCCCTCAACCATGCATCAATCATCGACGCCATCCGGCTGTCCAAAGCCCAGCGCAACATTTACAAACACGGCGACCTTAAGCAGTTGGAGGACATGCTCAAAGAGTCGAAGGCGGAGATCAAACTGGTCATCACCGACGGTGTGTTCAGCATGGAAGGCGACATCGCCAACTTGCCCGCGCTCAAGGAACTTTCCGACAAGTACAACGCCGCGTTGATCGTGGACGAGTCGCATGCTACCGGCGTCCTGGGCGCGCATGGCCGGGGGACGGCGGAACATTTCGGCGTGCTCGGCGAGGGCACGATTCAAACCTCGACACTGGGCAAAGCCCTGGGCGGAGCCTGTGGCGGATACGTCGCAGCCGGCAAAGCCGTCTGCGATTACTTGCTCCAAAACTCCCGGCCGCATTTGTTCAGCAACGCCCTGCCCCCCGCCGTCTGCGGCGGCGCCATGGCGGCCATACAAGTACTCATGGACGAGCCGGAGCGCTTGCAAAAGCTGCGCGACAACACCAAGTACTTCCGCGAGAAAATCGGACAGTTGGGCATGACGGTGCTCGAAGGCCTGACGCCGATCTGCCCGGTGATGGTCGGCGACGAAGCCTTGGCCAACACATTCCAGCAGAAGTTATTCGAGCACGGCGTGTTTGTAAGTGGATTCACTTTCCCGGTAGTCCCGCGCGGCGAAGCCCGCCTCCGCTGCCAAATCAGCGCCGGCCACGACACCGCCCAACTCGACCAAGCCGTCGAAGCATTCGCCACAGTCGGCAAGGAACTCGGCCTGATCTGAACTTCCACTCGTCGCTGGGCAGCAAACATTCCTATGCCGGATAAGGCCCCCAGCTACCCAAGAGTATCGCCAGGTCGGAAGCGCCGACCACTTGATCGCCGTCGAGATCCGCCGGACAGTCTTCTTCCGAATCGCACGGTCCCCAGCTCCCGAGCAGAACCGCGAGATCAGCGGCATTGACTTGTCCATCGACCACCAAATCAGCGGGAATGACCGTGACCGGGTCAAGCCGCACGGCATGCTGTGGCCCGCCGTCGAAGCTGGCCGTGCCCGCGATCTGGCCGAAGTTGTTGATGTCATTGGCCTGGTAAATTTCCCAGCCGGCACTGCCGACGACGAGAAGGTTATTGAGGTTCGTCATTTGCCCGCCATCATAGATGAATGGCCCCTGCCGAGGACTGGTGTCTCTGGCGGGCCACGAATTCCCGACGATCTGGCCCGCCGCGTTGATGCTCTTCGCTGAGGTGTGCACCAGTCCCGGGCCGTAGGGACCCGGCTCACCCGCCTCCGGCAGCACGCCGAGGTCATACATCTCGCCGTCCTGCCACAGGAACGCATGGGTGAACGGGATAAAGATCGTTTCCTCAATTTCATCCGTATGCGAATAACCGACGATTTGCCCAAGAATGTTGATGTTCAACGCCTGGCTGACCTCGCCGCCAAGGTCTCCCAAGTCCGTCATGCCGACTTCCGCGGTCCACAGAAATGCACGCTGGGAAGCACTGTTCCAGGCCCAACCGACGATCTCCCCCGCGTCGTTAATCGCGCGGGCCGAACTGCTGTGCCCGCCCAATGTGCCCAAGTCCGTCATCACACCATCTTCCCACACAAAAGCGTGGCTCGGGTCGGGGTCGGGGAGCTGAGCATTGCCGACCACCAGGCCGGCGTTGTTGATGTCCCTGGCGGTGCTATTCGCTCCACCGAACGTGCCGAGATCGATCATCGCGCCGTCCGAGTAGAGAAACGCATGCGCCGCGTTCACTTCAACATCAAAGCGCGACCAACCGACGATGGCGTTGCTCCCGTTGACGCTGAGCGGAAAGGCCACGTCGCCGCCCAGCGTGCCGAGGTCGATCATCGTACCGTCGGCCCAATAAAATGCATGATAATTGCCGTCGGCGCCGAAGTAGAACCCCGTAACGTGGCCGAATTCGTTGATGCCTTTGCCGAAGAAGCACGGGCAAATCTCTGAACTCTCCAGCGTCCCCAGATCGGTTACCGCGTAGAGTTGCGATTGGGCCAGGGCGGTCTGCCCGAGCACGAAGCTCAATCCGATGCCCACGGCTGCAAACCAAGCGCATGCCCGCGAGGCGACTCCTGTCGAACGCTTCTCATTGTGATCCGAAATCAAATGTGTGTTGAACATCCGGCGATTCCTTTTTGCAATAATCCCGAAGCGACGTGGGCGCACGACACGACGCCGCAGCCAAGCCCATTCCGAAGCCGACGCGCTCCACGCGCACAACTTCCCCGACGACTCTACGTGCGATCTCATCTTCGCAATCCGATGCCAAGACTTCCGCTTGATCCTGCGACGGGTCAGCGGTTTTGTCTTGTCCAAGAGATAATGCGACGTTAGCATCAGAATGTGGCCAATAATGTTGCTGATCGAGTACCGGCCGTGGCGAATTCGGTGACAACTCCATCGTACCACAATGGCAGGCCCAAAAGGAAGAGCGAGCGTCAAACCGACGCAGAGCTGCTTTCGGTGGTCTACGACGAACTCCGCAACCTCGCCCGCCACAAGATGGCGGGTGAGCGCATCGATCACACCCTGCAGGCGACCGCCTTGGTGCATGAAGTCTATCTGCGGCTGGTGGA
>JADFJZ010000103.1 GCA_022565195.1 Planctomycetota bacterium
TCCGTCCGCGATGACGAGATCAAGTATGGCCTGTCGGTCACCGGCACGGTGGACCCGCGAAAGGTCATCGCCAACGACGGCGCCAAGCCCGGCGACAAGCTGGTGCTCACCAAGCCGATCGGTAGTGGCAACCTCACGACTGCTTTCAAGAAGAAGAAGCTCAGCGAAGAGGGCTTGCAGCAGTGCATCGACGTCATGCGGCAGCTCAACCGCGCCGGCGCGGAAGCCATGACGACGGTGGGCGTCAGCGCCGCCACGGACATCACCGGCTTCGGCCTGCTGGGCCACGCCAACGAAATGGCCGCCGCCTCGGGCGTCACGATCACCATCGAAGCCGCCGCCGTGCCGCTGATGGACGACGTGATGAACCTTGCGCGGAAGAAAATATTCACCCGCGCCGTCGAGACCAACCTCGCCTCGATCGCCGCCAACCTCGACCGCGGCTCCGTCGAAGAACTGCTGGTCCGCGTGCTGGGCGAAGCCCAAACCTCCGGCGGCCTGCTCATCAGCGTCCCCGCGGACCGCACCGACGCGCTCGTCGCGCAACTCAAAGAACGCAGCACGTGGTGTGCGGATGTGGTCGGGGAGGTGGCTCCGAAGCGAGATCGCTCCATCGTTCTGAAGTAGCAGACAAGTAACTCTCTTCGTCGCCAAGAGGCAAGCGGGGTCGTAGATTCTGCGCGGTTCGCGGTGAAAATGAGTCAGAGCGTGGGTGACTTGTCTCCGAAACGCACGCCGACCAGAATCCAACCCTCCAGTACGGATTTGAGTTCGTCGCGGCAGGCTTCGAGCGTGGTGGCATTTGCCCACACGCCTTTGAGCCTGGGAATGTAGCCGTAGATCGACCCATCGTCCTCGACGATCTCGTATTTGGCTTTCGCCAAAGCAGCGTTGATGTATTCGATCAGCATGGCATCGGTCCCGTCATTACACTCAATACCTGTATCTTAGCAATCGGCTGAGCAGGCGTACAATGATTACCTCTAATATGTCCTGGGTTGCGTCTGCGTGCTCAATTCATCGGCTGGCCGCAGTGGGCGCAGAATTGAGAGTTGGGCAGATTGCCCTCGCCGCAGTGCGGGCAGGATATCCCGGGTATGGCAACGGGGAAGCCCGAGGCGGCGGTGATCGAGGCGCTTCTGGCGAACCAGAATCCCACGCCGGCGTTGATCGCGCGGAACAGCCAGTCCATCGTCGTCGCATTCTCATAGAAGTGCGACACATAATGCCAGACGCCGGGGTTGACGTAGACGAACGCTTCCGCAAAGAGTCCGCCGACAAATCCGCAGAGTCCGCCGACGATGCCGACCCACATCGCGTCCGAACGATGCACGCGAACAATCGCGGAGGCGGCCAGATAGCCGGGTATGATCGGGATGTAGAAGCCAAGCATGCTCCGGGCAGCAACGGTCAGTGCAGCCCCGAGCGCTGCGCCCAGGATCCCCGCCACAGTGACCAGCAACACCGCCCGCAGGGGAAACTGCGGCGTGTCGCCGTCGTATGTGTCCTGGAGTTGCGGCGGCTGGTCCATACCTGGAAACTCCGTCATTGCACCGCTTTGACGGCGGCGAGTTGGCTGGCGTGGATCTTGAAGATCTTCTTGAGGTTGGTGATCTCGAAGGCCTCCTTGATCTTGCCGTTGAGGTTGCACAGGCCGAGTCGGCCCTCGGAGGACTTGAGCGCCTCGCTGACTTTCAGCAACGTGCCCAACATTTGTGAGGAGAGCGTCTGGACGTTGTTGAAGTCGATCACCAGCTTGAAGCCGCGCTGCTCGCCGAGCATCTTGATCAGTTCGGTTTCGATGATCTTGAGTTCTTCGGTGTCCAGCAAAATACGGTCCCGAAATGTGACCACCGTAACGCCCTCCGTGGTGGTGACGTGCAGTGGTGAACCCGGTGCCGGCATGAGTACTCCTTTACGAAATGAACGCGCTTCTCGATCCGGTCGATCACGCTGTGATCCAACAGGATGCGATCTCTGAAGGTAATTACCTTTGCTCCGTCGCTGTGCAGCGTTTCAATTGGAGCGCCCGGTTCGGACATGTGCGAAGCCTCTCTCGAGGGCAGTGTCGTGCTACTCGATGCCGCTGTCGATGGAGATTACCTCGAGTTGGCCTTCGAAATCTTTGAACTCGATTTCCGCCGACTCGCCGATTTTCAGGCCCATCAATCCCTGACTGATGGGCGCCTGGTAGTTGAGGATATTGAGATCGACGTTCGACTCCCACGGGCCGAGGAACGTCAGTGTGATCTCGCGATCGGTCGCCACATGCTTGAACTTCACCCTGGCGCCCACGCTGACGTGCTCGGTCGGGACATCTTCGTGGCGCATCACTCTGGCGATGGTCATCTGGCTCTTGATCTCGGCAGCGCGGGCCCGCAGCAGATCGCGCTCCTCAAGTGCGAACTTGTATTCGGAGTTTTCGCTCAAATCACCGCGCTCGGCGGCTTTGCCGATGGCGATGGCGTTCTCCTTCATCTTGACGTTAATGAGTTCGTCCAGTTCCGCGTCCTTGCCGGCGTAGCCGGCTTCAGTGCAGAACAGGATCTGCGTATCTTCCCACGGTTTCTTCGGCGGCTTGACCCACAGCGCGGGGAAATGGCCCAATATGCTGTTGAGCAAATCGGTCCGGCCGGCATCGCTCAGTCCCGAGGCCCTCTTGACTTGCGTTCGCAGGGCGTCTCCCATGCCTTCGTCAATCTGTTCCAGGCATTCTTTGAACCGCTTGCATTTCTTGGCAGAGAGTACCGCTCGAATTCGTGCCTGCGCCTCCCGGGCCAGTTCCGGGGGCATGGTGGCAGAATGCTTGATTTGATCCAAAGCGCCCAGCAACCGTGTCACGAGTGTGGTCAACGTGGGGATCTGCATTCCGGCTGTATCCTTCGGGCCTTGATAGAGCCAGCACACCCCGTTGACGTTCCCGACCACGTCGCCCATTATTTCGTCCACGAGTCCGCCGAGCAGGTGATCTTTCCCGTCCTGGCGGACGGCTTCGGCCAGTTCGTCGCAACGCGAGGGCGCGGCGATGGGGATCAGCTCGACGAAAGCCTCCGCCCAGTCGTCGGGGCGGTTCTTCTTGACACATTCGAGCGCCCCAGCCCAATAGGTTTCGGCCGGCAAGGTTACGAACGCATCGCGCACGCAACTGGCCTCATTGATGATGCGCACAGCCTCGGCATCATTCGGCTCCTCGCCGGCCAGGCGGCCGATCTGGTCCACCGTGAGGCAGGCGCTCAGCGTCTGAGAATCCTGGCGCTGTTCCAGGGTGGCTGCCTCCGTCGATACCGCGTCGCGGAGTCGCAACAGGAATTCGGGCTTGTGCTCCATGCTGCGCGACTTGCACTCGCGTACGTACTTCTGCGCGAGGTCAAGCCAAGCCTTGGGCGATGCGTGGATGTCAAACTGGGCCCAGGTTTCGTCTTCGATGGCGACGACTTTGTCCTGCAGGGTGATAATGACCGGATTTCGGCCTTCAAGCCGGATGCTGGGGCTTTTCTTGAGCGCGCTGCGGGCTTTGGTCCACCACTTCGACCACTGGCTGCTGGGCACGTACCGCGGCGAGAGCATCAGCTCCAAATCATCCGAGGTGATTCTGTTGTCATGGGCTTTGACGATGGTCTGGACGATGTCCGCCGGATCCGAGTTGAGGCGTTTGGCGAAGCCTTCCGGATCGAACTGCTGCAGCACTCGAAAATCGCCGTCGTCGGCCCGCTCGTATTGATCCCCGAGGGTCACGGGATCGAAGAGTTCTTCGCCGGTCGGCGTGCGGAGGCGGACGTTCCAGTTTTCCGATTCAATGCTGACGACCTGGGCCGGCGGGCCTTCGTCTTTGTGCACCAGGTAGTCATCTGGCTTGATGCCCAGGCACAGGTCGAGCGTTTGCAGGGCTCGCCGAACCGGCTTGCCGCCGCGCAGGCCTGAGATCTCGATCAATTGTTCGAGCCCTTCAATTTCATAGGCCTGCTGATACATCTCGACGGCGCGGGTGCGGAACTCGTCATTCTTGGAGAAGAGCCGCAAAATCCGCACGCAGTGCGGGATGGCCTCTTTTTGCGGCAGTCGCAACTGAATCGCGTCCAGCGTAGCCCAGGCCACCGTCTCCGCGGTGTTGTCCCGGGTGGCCTTGACCATTCGTTCGACGACTTCGGGCCAGTCTTCGACCGGCGCCTCGGGATCTTCCAGCGAGACCAGCAGGGCCTCCTCCGCCTCGCGAAACCGGCCTTTCTTGATCAGTGTTTGCGCTTCTGAATTGCTCATTCGTCCTGCCCGTTCAAGATCATCGTAATCTCAGAAACAGTATATTGTTACATGATCGTGAGGTGTTGTCGAGGGACGGGCTTGGGCTGTTTCGGAGCACCCTAGGCCCAGCTTGGGGACTCATATTTCTTGCCGGCGTCGCTCGACACGGGCCCACGTGCCGCCTAGTATTGGGAGTAGGCAGCAGAGCCTGCCGCGAGAACGGTCGGCGAACTTACCCACAGAACCGCATGGCCTGACGACCGACGTCCAACCCATGATTCGCGTTGACCAGACAGTGACATTCAATCGGGGAGATGCTTGATGCGTTATCGCTCTGCGCTTCTTGGCATGATGGCGTGTTTGATCATGGCGGGGTCGGCACCGGCCCCGGGCCTCGAACCGCCGAAACTCCCGGCATCGTTGAAAAAGCCGCGACTTTCGGAAACACAAAAGGACAAAGCTCGGATCCAGAAGCGCCGCGACCGAACCATCGCGTTGCTGCGGCTCTTGAACACGCGCGTCGAGCAAGTCCAGTTCGATGACGAATCTCTGGAAGACGCCTTTGCATGGTTTCGCGAACAGGGCGTGAAGAACATCATCGTTCGATGGAAGCTGCTCGACAAGGTCGGTGAGATTGGAAAAGATACGCCGATCACGCTGTCATTGCAGGATGTGACTCTCGGCGAAGCGTTGGACTTGGTGCTGGAACTTGTTTCCGGCGCGGCGTCTTCAGAGCGGGACCGGTTGACCTATCACGTTTTTGACGGCATGCTCAAGATCTCTACGCGGGCGGACTTCGATCGCCACGTGTATACGCGGACTTACTACGTTGAGGACTTACTCTATCCTATCTCGCTAAATGAGCTGCTGCCCTTCCTGCGAGTGGGGCAGTCCTTCGCATACGTTTCGGAGCTTGATCCGGCGGTCGCCAGCGGCGCGGTGGCTCAGGAACCGATCATTGATGTCATCGACACGGGGAGTTTCCACGGACCCGGCGATCCCGGCTATGGTCGGCCGGACTTCAAGGGCATGCGTGAGGAAGAACTCGCGAAGCTCGTGAACTTGCTGAAGCAGGTTCGCCCACAAAGCTGGCAGGAAGGCGGGGGAAGGGGCACGATCACTCCGTTCAGTGACAAACTGATAATCTCGCAGACCATCGAGTTGCACGAGATCATCGGCGGAGCATTCGATCAGGTACGAGTGGTCCGAAACAAGAAACGTAAGTCCGGGCGCTGATCCCGTGTCAAGACGGGCCGCGCCGTCCCGGATGGTCGAGTCAAACCGTCGGTCTTTCTTGCAGGAGGCTCTAGCGATGATCCCGAACCGATCAGTGCTTGCAATGGGTCTGTGCGTCTTGCTGCTCCCCACTCTGGAGGTCGATGCCCAGTCGGTGGCGTCCCCTGTTGTGGAGCCTGTCTCGGGCAGGACGGGGCGTTTCGTGACCGCAGCGAACGAAATCGTGACCGGTCTATGGCACCATCGAGAGCTACTGTACCAGCTGACGCTGCGAGACATCCGCATCCGCTACAAACAGGCCGTGATGGGTTTTCTCTGGGCGGTCTTCATGCCGGCTCTGGTCGTTGCGGCCGGTCTCATTGTCAAGTACGCGATATCCTACTTGTCTGGGACGTCGCTAGAGATGCAGGGGATCGCGGCTTTGGCCGTAAAAGCGCTTCCTTGGGCGTTCTTTGTCGGGGCAGTTGGATTTGGCACGTCGAGTCTGACTGCGAATATCAATCTGGTCACCAAGGTCTACTTTCCCCGTGAAGTACTGCCGCTCGCGTCCACCCTCGCTCAGGCGTTCGACAGCTCGATTGGGGCCGTCGCGCTCGCGGCGGTGTTACCCTTGCTCGGGATATCGCTCTCTCTTCAGCTTCTTTGGGTCCCGGTCATTGCCGTCCTGCTGTTCATATTCACAGCAGGGATCTGCATGATATTGAGT
>JADFJZ010000104.1 GCA_022565195.1 Planctomycetota bacterium
ATCTGCCATTGCTCTTCCGTCCACTCTTCCTCCCGCGGGCGGTCTATTCCTTTAACGAACGCATCCTGCTCTGCCGTCAGGTTCAGCGACTTCGCTGCTTTGGTGTACAGGATGGCGGCGTTTTGGTCGTCGGGGATTTCTTCGGACGGGTTGAAGTCTTCGGGGAAGAGCGGTTCGCCGCGGGCGACGATGCGGTCGATCTCCGCCTGCAAGCGGCGGTGGGCCTCCCAGCCCCACCACAGCCGCACCACAAACAGAAATACCATCAGCCCGGCAAAGGCCAACGCGAAGCGCTTGAGGTGATAATAGCGCCCCGGCCGCGATCTGCTCTGCTTGTCGGCGGTGGACCCAGCCCCACGAGGCATCGGCATGTACTCCAATCCAACCTGCATTTTAGCGGAAACCGCTCGAAGAAGGTATCTTCTTGGCGCGTGCTACCTGAGCCGTGGACTTCAGGCCCAAGGAAGCGCAAGACTGTCCATGAACCGCAACATCGAGATCAAAGCCGCTTGTGACGACCTCGATCGGGTCCGCGCCGCCGCGCGGGAGCTGTCGGCGCGCCTGGCAGGCATCGAAGAGCAGTGCGACACGTACTTCCGGACTGCGCGCGGGCGGCTGAAGTTGAGGCGACGACTCTTGAACATCGAGGGCGCCGGCCCCGGCGTCGGGCATGAGCGTTTCGAGTTAATCTGGTATCAGCGTCCCGACACGATCACCGCCAAGGGCAGCAACTACCATTTGATCCACGTGATCGACGGCGCGGAGCTGCGCCGGCTACTCGCCGACGGGCTGGGAGTGCTTGCGGAAGTACACAAGCGCCGCACAGTCTATCTCTGGCGAAATGTGCGTATACACCTCGACGAAGTTGAGCGCCTCGGTTCATTCGTGGAACTGGAAGCCATTGTCGATGAATCCTGCGACGAGGCCTCTGCCCGCATGAAGATCGATCACCTATGCAAAGCGCTCGAGATTCTACCCGATCAATTGATCGACGTGTCCTATTCAGACCTATTGCTTTCTGCCAACCGTTCTTCAGCGAAAAACGCGTACCGGGCGCAAAGCCCATAGTTCGCCAACCCCGGGGCCGGCCCGCTGTGGCCGGTGTGGATGGCCCGGACAGCGCCAGTGTGTCGCGGCGCGTTCGGATCAGCCAAGTAGAGGATTGATCCACCCACCAGAGTCCGGTAGGATTCGGGCGCGGCTGGACGGAATGCCGACGCTCGGCACGCTTGCGGGTCCGCCGCGGCGGACCGGCAGCAGCCCGCCGCCAAGGAGCACTGGCACATGCAAAACAAAACGCTACTCTTATTTGCGGTATCATGCGGCTGCATCCTGTTTTGCCGAAGCGCGATGGCCCAACGGGCGGACGCCTTTGGCTTGATCGACGGCTCGATCTTGTTCGTCGACCCAGAGAGCGATTCGCGCTGTGCAGCGGTGAACACGTTCAATGCCGACTTCTTCATCCGCAGTTGCGACCGCCGACTCATCCTGCTCAGCGGCGACGATCGCGAGACACCGTATGTCGTGGACGAAGGCTTCAACGTCACTCATCTCAACGGCAGCCCAGCCGGTGCGATCCGTTTCGCGACCGACAACGACGGCGTTCGGCAGGTTTTCTGGCTGAGCGATGACAGCTTCGCCGAGGACGCGGATCTCGTGCTGAACTACATCTCCGAAAATGACACGCTCGAGGTAGCCACCGTCGCCGGCCAGGAGGGCGAGCAGATTCCCCTCTCGCCCGTCAACATCAGCCAGACCGAATGCGACCCGCTGGTCTCTTTCGACGGCGGCGATGAGTTGCTCTGCCCCCGCGCCTGCGGGGTGGGCGCCGTCGGGGCAGGTCTGATGTTGACTCTGATGTTCAGCTTCACTGCCGCAGGCAAAGGCCGACGCCGACGACGACCATAGCAGTTCGTACCCACTCGATTGGCCGGTTGGCCGACTAATCGCAGGCTTCTTGATATGTAGACATGATCTGCCGGCGGACAGCCTTCAGGCGCTGCACGTGCTCCATGTCGCCCAACTGCATCCAGTGGCGGATGCGCTGGTCGAGCATGTGGATGGTATCCGATGCCAGCCGGGTGAGCGTGCTGTTGGACGTGACCACTTTCGAAGCGCGCATGGCGCGCTTGAGCTTCATGGCCTGGAGCCTTCGCATTGCTTCGCGACGGCGCGCGGACCGACACATCCGTCTTCTTGCTCGTGGTTTCTCGTCGCCGTGCTGCTGCTGCATCATGCGATCCCCAAGTCGTCGCGGCACTTGCACCTCCACCGTCCCGCCACTGGATTATTGCTGCGGCGACGGGGCCTTTCCACGTCGCAGCGCGGCGAATCCTCACGCGACTCCGCAAGTGACCACACCACAGTCTGTTCCAAGCGTGCAGAGAAACAACTCACATTTCTAATCCACCAGCGGACTCCCCGACGCCCGTCGTTGTGCAGCCACCTGCAGGTGCCTGTTTCGCTGCACAATCGACCGGCAAGACCCCAAAACCGAACCAATTGTCGCCGTGTGAAACACTTCCACTCATTGACCCGCCGCAAAGCAGTCGATAAGATGTATTTAGGGCGAGCTTGCTCTTTTCACAGGCCCGCCTCGGGTGCATTGGGTCAGTTGCCAAGGAGGGCAACATGGATCAGAACAACACGCTGTGGTCACGATTCGGGCACTGGCTGGACTCGTTCAAGCCCGACGATACGGTGCCGCAACTGACGCTGACGAGCACCATCGCCTCCGTTCCGCCTCAGCGCTTGAGCCCGGACGACGAGTGCGAGCCTTCGAGCGAGAAGGGCTCGAATCGGCTGATGCCCTGGCGAAAGCGGGACCAGATCCTGGAGCAGTTGCAGGACGGCTACGACAAAGTGCTGGATCTGGTTGGGTCGATCCAGGATCATCTGTTGCTGCACAATAAGCGTAGCGACCAAGTGGCGGAACTGTTGACGGTCCTGAGCAAGGGCATCGAGGACGTGCCCAAGGCCACGCGGCAACATGCGGACTCGCTGACCGGCCTGACGCGGCAACTGGAGATCGAGAATCGCCACAACAGGGCGATTGTCGATGCGATCAGCGAATTGCCGCGCTCGGCCGACGCCCAACGACGCGGGATGGAAGCCATTGCGACCCAAGTGCAAGCGTCGACCGCCGTCACGGAGAAGCTCTCCGGCCGGCTGGATTCGGTCGGGCAGGTGGTCAAATTGTTGGGCGATGCACTGGACGAGCAGGTACACACGCTCAAGGTCGTCCAGCAGGCAGCGCGCCATCAAGAGAATCAAGTAATGGCGATTCTGGATCGTCAGTCGCGACGGTCCGCCAAGCTCATTGCTTCGACCATCGGGCTGGCTGCTGTATTGGCAGTCGCCACCGTCATCAGTCTTTTCGCCTAGGCCAGGGATCGGCCTGGGTTTCAATTCCAGACGGAACTGGGCGACTTTCTCAAGATAGGTTGGGGAGACGTATGTCATCAGTAAAGCCCATCAGCGAAACCATCGATCTCGACAAGACCGTCCAGCGCTCACCCGAGCAATTCATGTTCCAACTGCTGCGTGGTATGGAACAGTATGATTCCTCGGATCTTCACTTGAAGGTCGGCTTTGCTCCCTACTACCGCGTCAATGGCCGACTGCGCAGGATCGGCACCGGCCTGCTGAGTTCATCAGAGTTCCTCGAAGCCATGCTCGAGCCTCTGGTGCCCCGCGCCCGACGACATGAGTACGAGGAGCGCGGCGACCTCGACTTTTCGTACCATGACAAGGACGGATCGCGTTATCGAGTGAACGTCTTCCGCGCCTCGGGCGAGATGCACTCGGCGATCCGCCGCGTCAAGAGCCAGATTCCCAGTTTCCTCGATCTGAGACTGCCGCCGATCTACGCAGAACTCATAGACAGGACGCACGACGGGCTGATTCTGGTGAGCGGCGTCACCGGCTGCGGCAAGAGCAGCACGCTGGCGGCCATGCTCGAGCACATCAACCAGACGCGGCAGCGTCATATCATTACCATCGAAGACCCCATCGAGTTCGTCTTCAAGCCGGCCAAGTCCATCGTGTCGCAGCGCGAGATCGGACTGGACATCGCGACCTACGCCGAGGCCCTGCGCTTTGTGGTCCGCCAGGATCCGGACGTCATCTTCATCGGCGAGATGCGCGACCGGGAGACCGTGCTGGCGGCCTTGCAGGCTGCCGAGACCGGCCACTTGGTGCTCGGTTCGCTGCACACCACCGACACCATGCAAGCCTTCTCGCGAATCCTCGAGTTCTTCCCGCAGGAAATGCACGAGTTCATCCGCTCCACGCTGGCCAACAGCCTCACCGCCATCATGTGCCAGCGGCTGCTGCCCACCATCGATAAGAAGATCGGCCGGGCGCCGGCCACCGAAGTGCTGCTCAACAACGCGCCCGTGCGGGACAAGATTCGCCATGGCGAGGAAGAGGACCTTCCCACCATCGTCGCCAGCTCCACCGGCGAGGGCATGCGCAACTTCACTTATTCGCTGGCGGAGATGATCGAAGCCGAACTCATCTACTACGACACCGCCATGGAATACGCCCCCAACCGCGACGCCCTGCAGGCCGCCGTCAAGGGCATCAAGATGAGCCAGCAGTCCATCGTCCGACTGCGAAGCAGGTAAGGGAACAAACGGGCTGAGCGTTCGAGGCGCCCGACACTTGCGGGCCGTGCCGCCCCACCAATGCCCCGCCAACGTGGCTTCCTGGTGGTCTTTACCCATCTTGCCTGCCTTCCCTCTGTTTGGCTTCGCTTGGTAATAGGATGATGCGCCAACGACTCGCGCCTATTTCCGGCTGCCCGCGACGCAGCTCCGGAAAGATCCCGGGGACCAATGGTGAACACTGGCAATCGATTAGCCATGCGCTCAAAAAGGGCAATCGCGGCATGAGCGGTGGCTGGTCGCTGGCCTGATTCCTCAACCGCTATCGCCGACCCGAACGAGGCCTGTAAGCGCGCAGGCCGCCAGATAATAGACGCGGATGTTTGGCGTGCCGGCGGCCTCGTTCCGCCGGACCGACCCTCTGTCGCCGTTGGCCTCTTCGACAACCAGGCGGTATAATCACGGTCCTTGTCTCGATGGCCGAACGGCCGGAGGACAGATGGATGCCGTCAAAACGCCACAAGAAGATCTCCGACGTTTTTCACGCTGCGTGTGAGCTCGAGCCCGATGCCCGGGCAGCGTTTCTCGAAGAAGCCTGCGCGGGTGACACCAAGTTGCGGGCGGAAGTCGAAGCGCTGCTTGCCCAGGACGATCAGCATCCGAGCTTTCTGGAACACGCGGCGCCGAACAAAGGTCAACACGCACGCCGACCGAAAAAGCAAGCCGAGGACGGCGTCTCGCCAGACGCCACGAAGGGAATTGGCCACACTCACGCTCCGCTATCCATCGCAATCGAAGGCTACGACATTGTTCGCGAACTGCAGCGCGGTGGGCAGGGCGTGGTCTATCAGGCGGTGCAGCGCTCGACCAAACGGAAGGTGGCCATCAAAGTGCTGCTCGAAGGACCGTACGCCTCGGAGTCATCCAAGAAACGTTTCGAGCGCGAAATCGAGCTGGTGGCACAGCTCAAGCACCCCAACATCATCCCCATCTTCCACTCCGGCAAAACGCCCGACGGCCATCACTACTACGTGATGGACTACGTCCGCGGCCAGCCGCTGAACCACTACGTCCGCAACGCCAAGCCGACGCTGGAAGAAGCCCTAGCGCTGTTTGGCAAAGTATGCGATGCGATCAGCTATGCCCACAAAGAGGGCGTGATCCATCGCGACCTCAAGCCGAGCAACATTCTGGTAGACGTGGAAGGCGAGCCGCGGCTGCTGGACTTCGGACTGGCCAAGATGGTCTCCGGCCCGGTGCAGACGCTGGTGTCTGTGACCGGCCAAATAATGGGCACGCTGCCCTACATGTCGCCGGAGCAGACCCGCGGCAACCCGGACGAGATTGATGCCCGCAGCGACGTCTACTCCCTCGGCGTGATCCTCTACGAGCTACTCACGGGGACGCATCCCTACCCGGTCAAGGGGGAGATGTATGAGGTGGTCAAGCACATCACCGAGACCGAGCCGACGCCGCCGAGCAAGGTATGGAGCCCCGAGTCCGGTGTATCCGAGCGTAAGTCGCGGCGGTTCCGGGCCGGTCAGTGCCCCATCGACAATGAG
>JADFJZ010000105.1 GCA_022565195.1 Planctomycetota bacterium
TAAACTAGAATTACAGGCAAAAGTTGTTAGTGCCCTAAACTCTCCTTTATCTGGAATAGTGGGCGTATTACATGGAAATCTTCGAAGTTTAGTTTATGTATTATCACAAGTCCAAAAGTCGAAGGGGGGTGCTAGTTAATGGCGGACGAAGAGAAAAAAGACGAATCCAAAGAAGAGGAAGAGAAAGAGAGTGAAAAACCAGAAACCTCTGATGAATCAAAGCCAGAACCAGAGGAAACTGCAAAAGAAGATGAGGAGGAAGATAAACCGGTCGAGATCGCGCTGGACGGGTTTGAACGTCGGGCGGTGCCGATCCCCGTGGACAAGGGTAATTTCACTTTCCTGGCGGTCAACGACAAGCACCAGTTGATCTACGTCCGCCGGCCCGCGCGCGGCTCCGGCGGCAAGCCGGCCATCAAGCTCTTTGATCTCGAAGCGCAGCAGAAAGACGACGACAAGGAAAAGGGCGAAAAGACCGTGCTCGCCGACGTGGGTGCGTTCGCCATGACCGCCGACGGCAAGAGCCTGCTGGTGCGCAAGGACGGCAAGCTGGCCGTCATCGCCGCGGCGAAGGATCAAAAGATCGAGAAATCGATCTCCACGGACGGCCTGACGGCCATCATCAAGCCGCGCGAAGAATGGCGGCAGTTGTTCAACGAAACCTGGCGGATCGAGCGCGACTTTTTCTACGACCCCAACATGCACGGCGTGGATTGGCCGGCCATGAAGGTGCTCTATGGCGGCATGATCGAGGACTGCGCTTCGCGCGAGGACGTGACCTTCGTGATCGGCGAATTGATCTCCGAATTGAACGTCGGCCATGCCTACGCCCGCAGCGGCGGGGATCTCGAGCACGGGCCCAGCGTATCCGTCGGGATGCTGGGCGTGGATTTTGAGCTGGACAGCGGCGCGTACCGCATCGCGAAGATTTACGAAGGCGGACCGTGGGACTCCGACGCCCGAGGCCCACTCAGCCAGCCCGGCGTGGATGTGAAAGAGGGCGATTACTTGCTGGCGGTCGACGGCGTGCCGCTGGACACGACGAAAGACCCGTGGGCGGCGTTCGTGAGCAAGGGCGGGAAGATCGCGACACTGACCGTCAGCGACAAGCCGCAGATCGACGACGACGCTCGCCATATCGTCGTCAAGCTGCTGGACAACGAGCGCGGGCAGCGCTATCGGGCCTGGATCGAGCACAACCGCGCCTACGTCGCCGAGAAAACCGGCGGGCGCGTGGGATACATTTACGTGCCCAACACCGGCGTCAACGGGCAGAACGATCTGTTCCGGCAGTTCTATGGCCAGGTCGATAAGGAAGCGCTGATTATCGACGAGCGTTGGAACGGCGGCGGGCAGATCCCGACGCGCTTCATCGAATTGCTCAAGCGCCCGATGGCCAACTACTGGGCGGTGCGCGAAGGGCACGACTGGCCCTGGCCGCCGGACAGTCATCAGGGGCCCAAGTGCATGCTCATCAACGGGCTGGCCGGCTCCGGCGGGGATTACTTTCCGTACTATTTCCGCATGCGCAACGTCGGCAAGCTGATCGGCATGCGCACCTGGGGCGGACTGGTCGGCATCAGCGGCAATCCGCAATTGATCGACGGCGGCAGAATCACCGCGCCGACATTTGCGTTCTACGAACTCGACGGCACGTGGGGCGTTGAAGGCCACGGCGTGGACCCGGACATCGAGGTCATCGACGACCCTGCGCTGATGACGGACGGCGGCGACCCGCAACTGGATGCCGCCATCGCGCACATGCTCGACGAACTCAAGCGCAACCCATACAAGAAGCCCGCCCGACCCGCGTACCCCGACCGCAGCGGCATGGGCGTCAGCGAGGAAGACAAGTAGTCGATTGCGGAATTCGGATTGCGGATTGCGGATTGATGAATCAGAGACGCGACCGTAAGGGAGCGGTTCATCCGCGCTCACACTTGCTGTGCGGCGGAGGTTGCTTTGGCGCGGAGGGCGTCGGCGGACTCGGTGACTTCCTGGGCCATCTTGGTGTTGGGGAACTCGGTGCGGATTTGCTCGCCGACGGCGATGGCGTCTTCCCAGCGTTTATCCGTGACGGCGCTGCGGAACTGGACGCCCAGATCGAGGAGCTTGGCTTTGAATACGCCGCGGGCCGAATCCTCGAGTTGCGACGCTTCTTCGCGCGTCAAGTATGGATCCAACTCCTTCAATAGTTCGATGGCCCGATCGAGATCTTTCTTTTCCACCGCGTCCTGCCACTGCGTGAGCAGGAGCTCCTTGAACTCCTTCTTACGACTCGCCAGTTCCGTGATGACTTCAGAAACGCGCCGGTCCTTCGGCGCCAGTCGCAGCAAGCGCTCGGTCTCAGCCTGGACGTTGTCCCATCTTCGTTCCCGCAGCAGCAGCCGGGCGTGCTTCAATGAAGTCTGCACCTTGTCCTCGATCACCGTCGCCCGAAACTCATCGACTTCCTTGCGATAATTGTAGGCCTCGAGCCGGTAACCGAAACGGTTCTCCATGTCCTCGATCAAGCTGTAGGCCGCCTCCCAATCTTCCTTGAGGATGTCTTCGCGGATGGCCTTGCGCAGGGCATCGCGTTCCATGTCGCGGTGGGTAATGGATTTCACGCCGTCCGAAAGCTGACTGTTGCCGCAGATGGTCTCCAGCAGTTCGTTTTGCTTGTTCTGGGCGGAGGTGAGTTCGATGAACAACTCGTGAATGCGGTGCGAGTTGCCCTCGATCTTGACGAGCAACTCACTGATGCCGGCGACCATCGCGCCCAGGAAAAAGATGGCCATCCCGCCCATCAGCAACACCATCGTCGTTCCGGGGCGGCTGTCCACGTCAAGGACACCCGGGATCAAGGGGTAGGCCACGATGCCCAAGCCCATGATCATGGCGAAGAGGGTAGCGATTCGAAGCCCACGGCGAGTATTGGTCAGACGATGATAAGAACCGGCCATTTGGATGAGACCTCAAGAGTCGACGAATGGACCTGCGAGACACTCCTATTTTATATCGAAGGGACTGTCTGGTCAACTGCGAAGTGGCCCGCGGCGAAAACGCAACGAGCCGCGAAACACACATTTGGTGACTATTCGCGTGAGCCTGGGGTGATAGTGAGTTTGACTCGTTTCTCGTTGCGCAGGACGACCACCACTGCCGGCTGACCGACTTTTAGAGCACCGATGGCGGCGCTGTAGTCTTGCACGTTCTCGATCGTATTGCCGGCCAGTTCAACGATGAGGTCTCCCCCTCTGAGGCCGGCTTCGTCCGCGGGCGAACCCTTCGTTACGCTCGAGAGCAGCGCGCCCCGGGCTTCGCCGGCGTAGTCTGGCATGGTGCCGAGGTAGACACGCCCTCGGGCTCGCCTCGGAGCACCCGATTTCTGTTCCATGAGCACGTAGTCCGGCATGTCGCCCTGCGTGCTCAGCGAACGGGCGATCAGCGAAACAAAGCGGGCGATTTGGGTGAGCCCTTCGTAGTTGACCTTGTCGGCGGTGTCGCGCGGCGAATGATAATCGGAGTGCGCACCGGTGAACAAGCTCAGTACGGGCACGCCTTTCAGGTAGAACGCGGTCGTATCGGTCGGCAGCAGGGCTTGGTCCTGAATCGAGATCGACAGCCCGACCGGCACGTTGCGGCGCTCGATCTCGCCGGGCCAGATCGAACTCGAACCCACTCCCTGCACGATCAGCTTGCCATCCAGTCGGCCGATCATGTCCATGTTCAAGTAAGCGGCCACCGAGGCTTGGATGTTGTCCTTTTGGCCGCTCTTGGCGGTCAATTGTTTCACGAAGTGCTTGGAGCCCAGCAGGCCAAGTTCTTCGCCCGACCAGGCCGCGAAGATGACGTCGCGTTTGAGTTTGAGTTTGCCGGTGGCCACTTGGTCCGCGAAGTACTCGGCGATTTCCAGAAGTCCCGCGATGCCCGAGGCATTGTCGTCGGCGCCGAAGTGAATCATGTTCCGCTCGTCTTCGCGGGCCAGCGAGTCGGAAGAGCCGCCCTTGCCAAGGTGATCGACGTGCCCTCCGATGACCAGTGCCGGCGGCGGCGGGCCATCGATCAACGCTTCGGCTCGAAGCACCGCGAGCACGTTTCGAGCCTGGCGCGTCACTTTTTCGATGTCAATCGTCACCTCGATCTGAATATTGGGAATGGCAAAACCCATCTGCGGCTGGCCGGTGTCGAGTTCGTCCTGTAATGCCTTCAACTTCTTGTCGGCCTTATCCAAGATGTGCTGGGCCAGTTTTCCGGTCATTGAAATTGCGGGAATGCTGACCGCGGCGTGGATGTCGTCGCGGCGAATCCGCACCAGCGGATCACGAAACTGCGAGTTCGGTCCGGGAACCAGGATCAGACCTCGGGCGCCTTTGTCGCGCACGGTCCGCGCCTTGGCGGATCGTGTTCCATACGGACCCAGGTGCTGCCGCCGCTCCGGCGTGATATCTTCCGGCATGTCGCGGAGCACCATGACCCACTTGTCGGTGACATCCAAATGGACGAATGAATCGTAGGCCTCGAACTCTTCGGTCTTGGGCGCCACGATCCCGTAGCCGGCAAAGACCACCTCCGCGGAATCGAACTGCCCGGTGTTGGAGATGCCCAGAGGCCTCCAATCCTTGTCAACGGAGAGCTGGCCTCGCACCGGGTCGGGACCGGAGATTTGCAGCTTGTTGCGAGGCCCGAGTGACGCGCCAGCAGTGAAATCGAACTCCTGGAAGTACGTGCCGCCGTCGCCGGCGCCGATCAGGCCGAACCGTTCGAAAGCGTCAGCGACATACTGCGTAGCCAGCCGTTCCCCCTCGGTGCCGGTCATGCGACCTGCCATCCGCTCAGACGCCAATGTCACGACGTGCGTCCGAGCATCCTCCGCTCGGATCTCCGGCTTCGTCGTGGCAGACATGACGGCTTGGGGCGCTATGAGTGCAGCGTCTTGCCTCTTCGCAGTGTGCTCCAGGTTGAGCAGTCGCCGGGCTGCCTGGTGATTCCAGTCGGCGATAAAAATCTGGGAGTCGCTCTTCGCGGTTCTTTTGGAGGTCCAGGTGAGTTTCGTACCGTCCCAGGAGAAGCTCGGCAGGCCATCAAACTTGGGCGTGTAGGTGACCCGCACCGGTGCGCTCCGCCCCTCCACGTCGACCAGGTAGAGCTCGAAATTGTCGAAGCCGTGCTTGTTTGTCGTGAAGATGAAGTACTCACCCGACGGATGGTAATACGGCGCCCAGGACATCGCGCCCAGGTGCGTGATCTTCTGCTGATCGCTGCCATCGATGTTCATTGTGTAGACTTCAGCGGTCGCGCCCTCGACCGAGAACCGCCGCCAGCAAATCCGCCGGCCGTCGGGGCTGAAGAACGGGCCGCCGTCGTATCCTTTGACGTCCGTCAGTCGCCGCACGTCACTGCCGTCGGCGCTCATGACGTAGATGTCGAGCATGTACGACTTGTCACGCTCGAAGATTTTCGAATCCTCGGCCGACAATGTTTCAATGTAGGCGTGGCGATTCGAGGAGAACACGATCAGCCGGCCATCGGGTGACATGGCTCCTTCGGCGTCGTAGCCGCGCGCTTCAGTCAGGCGTGTGAGGCCGTCGGTTTCGAGATCGCGCAGGTAGATTTCGTAATGCTCGTCATAGTCCCAGGAATAGCGTTTCTGTCGCCCGGAGGCGCGCTCCGCGAGTTCCTGTTTTTGTTTCTTGAGCGCGTTTGCGTCGTCGTGAGTCGAGGCAAAGAGCACCTTGCGATCGTCCGGTGTGAACCACGCGCAGGTCGTCTTGCCGTGACCCGGCGAGACGCGGCGAGTGTCGCCGGTTTCCAGATCGAGCGTGTAGATTTGGAAGAATGGATTGTCGGCCTGGCGCTCGCTGGAAAAGACCAGTTTCGAGTCGTCGTGACTGAAGTAGTCTTCTCCGGCGCGCCGGCCCTCGAAGGTGAGCTGGCGAATGTGGGTCATCAGCTGCGCCTCGGCCACAGCCGGATCGATCTCCGGCTCGGCGGTCGTGCCGGCGGGCGGACTGGAATCGCCGGCGGGCCCGGACGGTTTCTGATGAGCATAGGCCGGCACGGTCAGCAATAAGTTCAGAAAAAGGACCAACGAACAAACACTCGTACCACAAGACATGACCGACACCTCTGGAATCGAGTAGCGTCACAATACCAAAGCTGACATTCTAGAGAATCTCCGGACTT
>JADFJZ010000106.1 GCA_022565195.1 Planctomycetota bacterium
ATCCGCTCGCTGGATCCGACCGTCAAGCAGGTCACGGATTTTCTATTCGGCGACCGGCAAATTGAATTCGGCGGCGTGGTGGCGGTTGAATACCCGCGTAGGGGTGTTTGGTCGTTGGGCTTGCTGACCGGACCGGCCATGAAGACAATCGAGAAGACCGCCTCGGCCGATGATTTGGTAACGGTGTTCATTCCCAGCTCGCCGACACCGGTGACCGGCTATACGATCACCGTTCCGCGCGCGGATGTGATCGAACTGGCGCTTTCGATCGACGAGGCATTGAGATTCACGATCAGTGGCGGCGTGATCAAGCCCCCGTCCGAAGGGGGTCAGCCAGAAATGGCCATGAAGGATGTTTTCCAAGGCAAGAAACTGTTGGGGCAAGGATGGCACGACACGTAACATAGCCTGTAACAAGAGGTTATATGAGCCGGAGTCCTCCAGCGGTACTCTGCAGCAGGCTGTTGGGACAGGCCCTCAAGTTGAAGATCGTCCTCTGCTACTCAAAACAATCGGAGTCTTGTGGTAGAGTATCCTGCAAGCGAGAACGGTTAGGAGGCCAGTAGTGAGAATCTCTGTCACGGAACGACACACGGCTGTTACTGATGCAGTGAAGGAGTACGCCAACGAAAAAGCAGGCAAGCTCCTGCGATTCTACGACCGCATCAGCGCGATCAACATCATCCTGGACGGCGCTTCGGATCTGGCATCGGTCGAGATGATCGTCAAGGTTGACGGCGCTGAAGATTTTGTTGCACATGAAGAAAGCAGTGATTATTTCGCGGGTGTGGACCTCGTGGTTGCCAAACTGGAGCGACAGGTTACAAGACACAAAGAGAAGCACCGCAATCGAAAACACCTTGCCAAGAACCCCGATAAGGAAATCTGAGCAGGATAAGCCCCAACAAACGAAACGAGAACTGAATGAAACTCTCCGAGTTCTTCGACAAGGATTCTATTATCCCCGAACTGCAGTCCACGGACCGTCGGGGTGTGATCAAGGAACTGATCAATTCTCTGGTCCGCTCAGGTGCCGTTGCAGCGAAGGATGTTGAAACCGTAACCCGTGCTGTCGTGCAGCGAGAGAATCAGGGGAGCACCGGATTCGGCAAGGGCGTGGCCGTGCCGCACGCAAAGCCCCCGTGCGTCAAGAATGTCGTGGCGACGATCGGCCGATCGAGTGTCGGCGTGGATTTTGCAGCTTTGGATCGCGCCCCCGTTTACACAGTGGTGATTCTTCTCTCTCCTCCCTCCGAAGCCGACAATCACTTGGCAGCGATGACCAACATCTTTAGGCATTTGCAGAACGACCATTTTCGACGATTCCTGCGACAAGCCGACACGGCCGAAAAGATTGCGGATTTGATCGACGAAGCCGAGGAAATCATCGGCGCATAATCAGGGCGCAGCCGAGAGTGCCGTAGAGGTGTACCTGTAGATGGTCCTGGGATCTGGAAATCCCGATGGCGTGCGGAGCGACTCACAAACTCGGTGTGGATGACCGTCAAATTAGAAACCAAGTGACCGAACACAAGAAGGTCAGCAAAGTTGTCACAATCGTGAACAAGCAGGGCTTGCACGCGCGGCCCATCATGCAATTCGTCGATCTGGCCAATAGATTTCAATCGCAAATCACGATCACCAAGGGCACGCAAGTCGTGGATGGAAAGAGTCCAATGGAGATCATGCTCCTTGAGGCGATCTGCGGCACGGAGCTGACTCTCACAACTGTGGGATCCGATGCGGAACAGGCCTTGGACGCCTTGGCCGATTTGGTTGCGCGGCGGTTCGAGGCGGAATGAGCGGGATCGGAGCCGCCGGATGCGGACCAGCGGTCCGCTCCTCTGCACGGCAACATTGGGACACAGCAGCATGGAAATCCGAAAAGGCATCCCTGTCACACCCGGCATCGCACTGGCCGAGGCGCTGGTTCTGGATACCGAGGACTTCCGAATTCCAACGCGCTACGTCGAAGCCGACCAAATAAAGCACGAACTCCAACTCCTCCCGCGGGCCATCAGTGCTTCCATCGATGAACTCAAACAACAGCGCGAGAACCTCGAGCGGAGTTACGGCCGAGACCTCGCGGCGATCTTCGATTTCCACGCCGGGGTCCTGCAGGATGCCAAGCTGCAGCGCGAAATCGAGGACATGATTGCCGCCAAATCCTGCTCCGCAGCATATGCTGTCAGCAGGATCTTTCTCACCCTCCAGAGGCGGTTCAGCAACCTCCGCGATCCGGTATTCGCCCAGCGAATCAAAGACATTCAGGATATCGAGAGACGCTTGTTGCGCCACTTGGTCGGTGAGGAACGCGAGGATCTGGAACACTTGACGAAGGACATCATCTTGGTCGCACACGATCTGTCTCCCTCAATGTGCGCCGGCCTTGATAAGACCCGCGTCGTGGGGGTGGCTACGGATGTCGGGGGCCTCACTTCCCACACCGCCATCATGCTGCGCTCCATCGGCATCCCTGCCGTCATCGGATTGGGTGACTTCACGGGCAACGTTTCAGGCGGCGAGGTGGTCGTGATCGACGGACGGCGCTCACTGGTCATTGCCAATCCGGATCTCGAGACATTCCGCCGGTATGAATCCGAAATCAAGCGAATGCAAGAGTTCACACATGAACTGGACAACCTCCGCGATCTGCCTGCGGAAACCCTGGACGCAGAAACGGTCAGCCTGTTTGGCAACATCGAGTTCCCCGAAGAAGCAGAGCAGTGCCTCAGGCAGGGTGCTCAAGGCATCGGCTTGTTTCGGACGGAATACTTGTTCATTCGCGCTGAGACGGAGCCCAATCAGGAGGAACAGTATCAGGCCTACCGGCAGGCCATCGAAGCCATGGGCGATCGGTCTGTGACCATCCGCACGATGGATCTCGGAGCCGACAAGTACACGCAAACCAAAGCCATGGAGCCGGAACGCAATCCGTTTCTTGGCCTGCGTTCCATCAGATATTGCCTGCGTAACTTGGACTTCTTCAAGCGTCAATTGCGCGCGATTCTTCGAGCCTCCGTTCATGGCAATATCCGTATCATGTTTCCGCTGATCATTAGCCTCATGGAATTTCGCCAGGCCAAGATGGCCCTGCACGACGCCATGGAAGATCTCGAAGAGCTGGATGTCGAGTTTCGCAGAGATGTGCCAATCGGGATCATGATCGAGACGCCGGCGGCGGCCCTGATGTGTCAGGAATTCGTCCGTGAGGTCGATTTTGTCAGCATCGGCACCAACGATCTCATTCAGTACACACTGGCCGTCGACCGCAGCAACGAGCGCGTGGCGTCGTTATTCACAGCCACGCATCCTGCCGTTTTGCGGCTTTTGCGCGATGTTATCTCGACCTGCAACAAAGCCGGAATAGACTGCAGTTTATGTGGTGAAATCGCCGGCGAACCCCTGTACACTTTATTGCTGCTTGGTTTGGGGCTGCGACAGTTTTCCATGGCTTCAGGAGACATCCCCGAAATCAAGCAGCTCGTCAGGAGCACAAAAATATCCCACGCCAGGAAGGTGGCCCGTGAGGCGCTGCGGTTTGATACCGATCGCCAAGTCCACAACTTCCTGCGTGATGAGACTAGAAAATTGCTGCCGCCGGAGAATTTTTGAAGCGCGCTGGCCGGAGCCACGATAGCCCACCACTTGGATTAGGGATGCGGCAAGTACACCACCCTGGGCTGGCATGCGGCTCCACGTGCGACGCCTCTCAGGAACGGCAGCCGAGCGAGACAACTTGCAGACATTGGCAAAGGCACCACACAGCGGCAGCCCACGGGTAGCGCATACCCGCCACGCAGTGCTGCTCACGTTCGCCATCGACGGCGATCTGCGGTTCATTTCGCACCGGGACACGGTGCGCATGCTGACGCGCGCCTTGGCGCGGTCCGGGCTCCCGGTAGCCTACTCCCAAGGCTTCAACCCCCGCATCAAAATGGCGCTGCTCCTGCCCCGACCCGTGGGGCTGGCCACCGACGGCGACTTGGCAGTGGTCCACCTGAGCGAGCCTCGCGATCCGGATCACATCGCATCTCAGCTCCGGGCGCAACTGCCTGAAGATGCACTCCTCCTGGAAGTGCAATCCCTGGAAAACTGCCGCCGACCGGAGTTGACTTCCGTGACCTACGAGCTCGAACTCGGCGCTGAAGCAGGCGTGAACTTACAGGCCGCCATCAGAGATTTTCTCGATTCCGATTCCGTCATTATTCAGCGGCAAGATCGGCTGGGACAAAAGAAGCCGCCGCTGGACGTCAGACCATTGGTCCAGGAGGTCGGGTTTGAGAACGGCACACTGACGTTTCTCACACGCTTCCTGGATAACCGTACAGCATCGCCCCGGGATGTGCTGAGCGTCTTATCGCTTCCCTGGGAAGATCTGAGACACAGAACAAGACGCAGGAACATTGGATGGCAGTGACACCGAAAAAGACACCCCGGCGCCGCTCCTCCGGCCGACGAAGCCGCAAGCAGCACAAAACATCAGACGGCAGCTCCGAATCAACGTCGGCGCGCAAGGAGACGACAACACAACAGAAACAGTCGAGCGCGCGCACGTCGAAGCGGGGGCAGAAAACCAAGACCGATGCGCAAGCCACGCCGGCCAAGACGCCACCGAAGGCAGCCCCACCCCAACCGAAGCGGGGGAAGAGAACGTCAGGCCGGAGACGGAAAGAGTATACGACGACGCGCAGAACGACCGGCAGGGTCATGGTCGTCAATGTTTCTCAAGGCGAAGAGTGCCGCATCGCTATCGTGAGCGATGGCAAGCTTGAGGAGATCTTCTTCGAACGGCAGAGCGCCGCATCTCATGTCGGGAATATTTACAAAGGTGTGATCACAAATGTGGAGCCTGGAATTCAGGCTGCGTTCATTGATTTCGGTATTGGCAAGAACGGATTCTTGCACATCTCCGACCTGCAACCACAGTATTTCCCCGGCCGCAAGCACGGATCGGAAGACGTGGGCCGCAAAATCGCCCGCCGCGACCGTCCGCCAATCCAGAGATGCCTCAAGCGCGGTGATGTCGTCATCGTGCAGGTCATAAAAGAAGGCATTGGGACCAAGGGGCCCACGCTGAGTACGTACCTCTCCATACCCGGCCGCTACCTGGTCATGATGCCTGGCATGAGCAAGCTGGGAGTGTCCCGAAAGATCGAGGACTTCGAAGTCCGCCAGGATCTTCGTGAGATCCTCAAGGAATTGGCGTTGCCGCGGGACATGGGCTTCATCCTAAGAACTGCGGGGTTGGGGCGGACCAAGCGTGAGTTTCAGACCGATTTGCATTACCTCGAACGCCTGTGGAAGACCGTCGTACAACGTATCAAGAGCGAATCCTCCCCGGCGCCGCTTTATCAGGAATCGGATCTGCTCGTACGTACGATTCGCGATGTACTCACCAGTGATTTCGATGCCGTGGTAGTGGACGACGAAGAAACCGCCGAGCGGGCCAAGGAATTCTTACGCATTATCATGCCCAGAAGCGTCGGCATGGTCGAGATTTACAACGGACAGGAACCGCTGTTCCACCATTATGATTTAGAGGCCGAGCTCGAGCGGATCTACTGCAAACAAGTGCCGCTGCCATCTGGTGGATCGCTGGTCATCGAATCGACCGAAGCGCTGGTGGCCATCGATGTCAACAGTGGCAAGTACCGGGATCGGAGCGATCCCGAAATGACGGCCTTCAATACCGACATGGAGGCCGCCAGGGAAATCCCCCGCCAATTGCGCCTGCGCGACCTCGGCGGGCTGATCATCTGCGATTTCATTGACTTGCAGGATCTCAAGCATAAGCGCGAACTCGAAAAAACGCTACGGCTGGCGCTCAAGGACCACAAAGAGCGCGTACAGATACTTCGCATGAGCCAGTTCGGGATTATCGAGATGACCCGCCAGCGCCAGAGGGCCCCGCTCGAATCAAGCATGTTCCAAGACTGCCCACACTGCCAAGGCAGCGGCTTGGTCAAGAGCCCGGAAACGCTGACTCTGGATGTGATGCGCGCCATCCAGTCCGCCGCTCATCAGGAACACGTGTACAAGCTCACTGTGACCGTGCCCCCCAACGTCGGCTTTTTCCTGCTCAATCGCAGAGGGGCCGCGCGCAGCCAACTGGAGGAGGAACTTGGTAGGCCGATCTCGGCAAACATGG
>JADFJZ010000107.1 GCA_022565195.1 Planctomycetota bacterium
GACACCGTGAGGTCGGCCCCGGTACTCATCACATCGCGCTCGGTGACATAGGCCGTCGTCCCCTGAAGCGGTCTGCCGAGACTCGCGTCCAGGCCGAGGCGCATGCCTCTGCCCAACCAGTTGGCGTGCTGCAGATTCGCAGAGACTCCGGGTTCCGCATTGTTGAGAAACCCGTTGCCTTCCAGATGGATGTATTTCCTCTCCTGCAGCACCACCTCGACGGGTTGCAGACTGTCGGTTGCGGCGGCCGCGGGGACCTCCAGCGTGACCGAGCGAAAGAGGTCGGTCTTCGCGAGGTTATTCCGGGATACTCTGAGCGCCTGCGGATCATAGCGCTCCCCCTCGGCAAAGGTGAGGTGACGACGGACCAGCGCCTGCCGCGTCTGCAGCTTCTCGCTCGAGCCACTCCGCCTGTCCACGATGCGGATCTGTCCGAAATACATGCGCCGACCCGGATGGATGTCGTAGACGACTGATGCGCTTCGCCGTAGCGGGTCCAAGGTGAGTCGATTCGCGACTCTGGCGTGGGCATATCCCATGTTGTTGAGATAGCCGAGCACAGCGCGCTCATCGCCCAGTATTTTTCCGTACAGGAACGGCGATCCGGGTTCCAGTCCTATCAGTCCGCGCAGGGCGGAGGTATCTACGCCCGCGTCAGCGACCGCCAGGTCGACTGCCGCAATCTGCCATCTGGCGCCGCTGTCGATTTCAATGCGGATATGGAGTCTGCCTTTGGCGTCTGTGTGAAATGTCCTGTTGACGATGTCGACATCCATCACGGACGCCGGGGACGTAGTGCTGGTCGGTTCGCCCTGGGATGACAGCGCGGACGCCTGCTTGGGTTTTCCGTGGTGCGAAAGCGGGGCGGCGTATGTGTACAAGGCGCCTGGCGGCGGATGGGCAGGCGTCGTCAATGAAGACGCCCGCATCACTTCGTGCGATCTTGACGAGGGGGACAATTTCGGTTGGTCCGTTTCAATCAGCGGTGACGGGAGCGTGGCGTTGATCGGAGCACCCAATGCGGGCGACGAGGTCGACATCGGCGGTGCCGCGTACGCTTTTCGATTCAACGGCATGTCCTGGTATGAGGAGGCCAAATTCACGGCCACCGATCAGAATTACAACGATTTCGGCTACGCGATTTCTCTCAGCGACGACACCGGCTTGATCGGAGCCCCCGGGGATGATCATGCGGGACAATACTCCGGCGGTGCGTACGTTTTCCGCGGTGTCGGTGATTGCGATGCGACAGGGTCTCTCGATATTTGCGAGATTCTGGCGGACCCCAGCGTCGATTTTCCGCTGGCCCACGACTGCTGTGAGACGGGGCACGGTCCGGGCTGCAACGATGAGGAGATCGAGGATTGTGTCTGCTACAGCGGTCTCAACGCCGATCCCTACTGCTGCGAAACATACTGGGATCCAGTTTGTGCCGGCCTCGTGGACCCGGACTGCGCAAGCTGTGGCGAGGGCAACGGTATTCCCTATGCATGCGAAGGCTGTCCGGCGGATCTCTTCAAGGACGGCGATGTCGGCCCGCATGATCTGGCCTATCTGTTGGCTGCCTGGGGACCTTGCCCGAGCGGCTGTCCGGAGGATCTGAGCGGTGACTGTGAGGTCGGCGCCTTCGATTTGGCCATTCTGCTCGGCAGCTGGGGCCCCTGTCCGGATCCCCTGGAGGCCCATTGGAACGGCGGACCGGACGGATCGGGTGCGCTGCGATTCGCGCTCGGTGGCGGCAACGGTTGTCTGTCGCTCGAAGAAGCGGTGCAGATGCTGGGCTACGACAGCGTTGGTGAGTTCATCGAATGGGTGCTGTCGGCAGTGCCCCCGGAGGCAGTGTACCAAGTGGCTCAGTTCCTGCTGTGGCTGCTGGACCATTGGCCTTGCTGAACGGCGTCGGTCCGGTCATCGCTGCCGATTTGACTGAACGGTTGGCAGCGTGGGGGCCGTGTGAGTAGGAATTATGAACGCAGAATTATGAAGTATGAAATGCGCGTGCGGATACGGCGTTCGTCCTTGGGTCAATCTGAATCGGCGAGGCTGTAGTTGGCTGGGACGGTGATGCGGATCTTGCGGTCGTGGTAGGCCTTCTTGTCGGGGTGAACGCGCAGCGAAATCGTGTACGCGCCCGGCTCGGCGAACTCATGTTCCGGGCGGGCGATCACGGCGGTGCCGCCGTCACCGAAGTCCCATTCATATCGATATATTTCTTCCTTGAACGAGGTCAGTTCCCGAAAGCGGATCCGCATCGGCGAGTCGGTGCCGAAGGCCTTGACGCGAATCCACGGGTGCTTGGTCATGCTGTTGCGGACGAAGCGGTACACGCGCTCCGGGTGTTTTTCGGTTCGGGCGGCGGTGTGGTCCTCGACGATGGTCATTCTCTGCTGCCGCAGCCATTTCAGGCAGGCGTCGGCTTGATCCTCGGCGAGATCGCCCATGCCCACCAGCACCATGACCCGCTGATAGGGATCGAGAAAGTCCAGCGTCGCCGCCATCTGCAGTGCATCGAAGCGCGGCTGAAGCAGCGCCACCAGCCGGAAGTCGTCGGGATTGCGCAGGCCGATGAACATCGCCGCCCGGCAGCCCGACTTTTGCCCGGCGATGAACACTTTGTCGCGCGCCACACGATAACCGGCCCGCACGTGTTGCAGCGCTTTGAGCGTCGCTTCCTCGTCGTCTTCCTGAATCGCCAATTGCTTAGGCATTGTGGCCGGCCAGGCGGCGGTCGAGCGCAGCTTCGGCGCCAGCAGCAGCAGTCCCTTTTCTTCCGCGAGCGGCGCCCAATCGGCGATCACGCTCTTGGGACTTTGCCACGGCGACGAATGGCACAACACCAGCAAAGGCCAGCGGCGCGATTCGCTGTAATTGGTGGGTTTGTAGAGGTAGTACTCTCCGCCGAGGTCCGGCTCGACCCTCTCGAGCACGTCCCCAGCCGGCTGAGGTTTGAGCAGCGTGCAACCGCACAGCGCCAGCCACGCGGCGCCGCCGGCAAACAGACAAATCCGATTCATGGTGCTCCTACCTGCGGATTTCCAACCCGCTGCTCTTCAGGAACTCTTCGAATTCCCGGCTGAAGCCTTTGATGTCGTCGTCGGTCAGTGTGCGCCGGGCGTCGCCGATGCGCGCCCGCAGCAGCAAGCTGCGCCGGCCGGCGGGCAGGTTCTTGCCCGCGTAGCTGCCTTCGAAACTCAGCCGCTGCAACAGCGAATGATTGAACGAAACCAACTTCTCATGCAATTGTTCGTAATGCTGATCCGCATTTGCCAGCACCGAATAATCCAGTTCAACGATGGGAAACTCCGGAATGCGGGGCAGCTTCCGCGCTTCCGGTTTCCAGTCGGCCAGTCCGGTGAGGTTCAACTCCGCCAGCACGACGGACCAGGCTGTAAAATGCTCGTCGATCCGCCGCCGTAAATCCAGAGGCACGGCAGTGATTATGCCGACGTGCTCACCGTCGATCTGCAAGTGCGCGGTCTTGGCAGCACTTTGCCAGGGCAGCGCCTCCTCGCCGGCCGAGGTGAACGACAGCTCGCGGCCAAACAGCTCCCGCGTCCATTTACTGAGGCTGCCTTTCATATCGTCAAGCAGTGGGTCTTCCGCTTTTTTGCTTCGGGCCATTGAGAGCAGGCCGAGGTGCTTGCGCTGCATGTCCTCAACGTCGGCAGACTCACCGGTTTCGGAGAAAACGCTGCCCAGGTTGACGAGCTTGAGCGTGGGCATTTCGCGGCGGTTCAGTTCGGCTGCGTGCAGCAGGCCCGGCGCCAGGCTCTTGCGCATCCGCTCCAGGCCCGCGGCGGCGGGGTTTTTGAGTGTGATACTCGGGCCGGGGTCATAGCCCAATTGCTTGAGCCAGCTTTCGGCATACCAATTGTAATCGTGAATCTCATGGTAGCCTTCCGACATGCAGAACACCTGCAACGAGCGTTTCTCCAGACGATGCAGGCCGTTGGGTGCGAAATGCCGCACGGTGGCGAGCGGCAATCGTTCCTCGATATTGCCGAAGCCGACGAATCGAGCGACTTCCTCGATGATGTCCGCCTCACACTCGATGTCTTTGGTGGCCCGGAAGGAGGGCACGATCACGTCGATCATGTCCTCGTGGTCGGTGAGCTTGAATTCCAGCGCCTCCAGAATGCTCTTCATTTGTGCGAGCGAAATATCCTTGCCGATCAGCGCGGACACATAACTGGGATCGACGGACACGATCCGCGGCGCGGGCGGATCGGGGAAACAATCGCTGAGATGGCTGACGAGCTTGAGATCCGGAAACTGTTGCCGGGCCAAATAAATGAAACGGGCGATGGCCAGCACGGTCATGGCGGGATCGAGCGACTTTTCGAATCGCGTGCTGGCCTCGGAGCGCAGGCCCAGCGCGGTCGCCGCGCGGCGGATGGTGGCGGCGTCGAAGTTGGCTGATTCGAGCAGCAGGCTCTTGGTCATGGCGGTCACTTCGGTTTCCAGCCCGCCCATGATGCCGCCGATCGCGACGTTCTTGCGATTCGACTGGATCATCACGGTGCCGGCGGGCAGCGTGCGCACCGCTTCGTCCAGCGTGGTGAACTTTTCGCCGCCTGCCGCGATGCCGACCTCGATGCGGTCCACGCGTGAGGCGTCGAAGGCGTGCGTCGGCTGGCCCAGTTCCGCCATGACGTAGTTGCTCAGATCGACCAGCGCGTTGATCGGCCTGATGTTGACGTTGGCCAGCCGGGCCTGCATCCATTCAGGCGACGGCTCGGGGCGGACGCCTTCGATGAGAATGCCCGAATACCGCTGGCAGCCTTTGGGGTCATCGATCTCGATCGGTATGGTGGGCAAGGACTCGTCGTCCAGCTCATCGCCGGGCACGATTTTCAGCGGTTTGAGCGGCACCCCGAGCATGGCCGCTACTTCGCGGGCGATACCGTAATGCCCCCACAAGTCCGGCCGATGCGTGATGGCCTTGTTTTCAATCTCGATGATCCAGTCATCGACCGTGCTCACCGTCTCCGCCGGCGTGCGATCGCCCTTCTTGATCTGCGTCACTTCCTCGACTTCGGCGCAAGTCAGAGTGAACTGTTCCGCTAGGGCGCGCGCGTCAAGCTCGCTTGGCAAATCCACGAAGTCACTGAGCCAATCTAAGGATATCAGCACTGTCCAATTCCAATCAGCGGTGGCGAATTACGAATTACGAATTACAAATTACGAAATTCTTGCCTTCTTGCATCCTTCTTGTGTTTTCTTGATAATTGTCGTGAGTATGGCGATCAGTTCATCGCATTCGGCAGTCAACGGTGCGAGCCGGCTGCGATTGATGATGTCCGCGGCAGCCAGGAGACGTAGCCAATATAGCGTTTCTCGCGACTCCTTGCGGGCGATGTGGAACTTCATCAGGAAATCCTTCTTGCTTTGGCCGCTCTTGCCTTCCTGGATATTTGCTCCAACAGAGGTTCCGTTCCGCAAAAGTTGGCGCCCGAGCGTTCGACTCACACCGGGCTGCTTGTCCAGCAATTGGCACAACTTGACGATTCGCAAGGCGAACTCAAATGTCCTTTCATAGATGTCACGGGGCGTCTGTTTCAGAGGTGGCGCCGGAGGCAATTCTCCAGCCGGTCTTGCGATGCCCATGCGATCCGCGCCGGGCGTCCGCTCCCCATTTCGTAATTCGTAATTCATAATTCGTAATTCGCAACAAGCGGCCCGCACAACCGCTCTGGATGTACGAGACCTCGCAGGTCGCCCGAGTTCATGATTCGGATGTCGCGAATGCCGTATTTCATCATGGCTAGGCGCGTCAGGCCCAGGCCGAACGCGAAGCCTGTGTATTCGTGGGGATCGATGCCGCCGCACTTCAACACGTTCGGATGAACCATGCCGCACGGCAAAATCTCGATCCAGCCGCTCTTCTTGCACGTGGCGCAGCCGTCACCATTGCAAATCATGCACGACATATCCAGCTCGAAGCCCGGCTCAACGAACGGAAAATACCCCGGCCGCAAGCGAATTGCCACGTCGCGGTGAAACACTTCGCGCAACAGCAGCTTCATCACGGCGATGAGGTTCGCGACCGAAATACCCTTGTCGATCATCAAGCCTTCGCACTGGTGGAACGTGTTTTCGTGCGAGGCGTCGATGGTTTCGTATCGAAAACACCGGCCGGGCACAATGCAG
>JADFJZ010000108.1 GCA_022565195.1 Planctomycetota bacterium
TCGTCAAGATACTTGAAAAACTTCGCCAACTGCTGATCGGTGCGCAGCGTGACATCCATGACTTCGTGGCTGAGCGGCCCGTAGGCATGGCCTACGAGGTCGTTGCTGGACAATGAGATGAGCAGAAGATCAGTCACGCCGCGCTTGCCGAGTTCCATACCTTCGATGCCGCGGCGGGCGAAGTTCAACAGCACCTCGTTGCCGAAAGGCGAAGCGTAGAGGGCGCGGTAGTACGCGGCGTCGGGCTTCGTCGCGCTCGACTTGCCGAGGGTGTGCGGGAAGTCGTTTGATTCAGTGTAGTAGTGGCCCCATTCGTAAGAATAGTCATCGCGCCGGCAGCGGCGGTCGTATTCGGCGGAATCGGCGAGGCGGATCCAGCGCTGCCCGAAGAAGCGGTCCACGGAGCGCTGCTCGTTGAAGGACTGCGCCCAGCCGGGCAGTTTCTTGGCGAAGAATTCACTCGAGACGAACAAGCCCGTGCCCCGATGCCACCAAAACACGCCGTCGGCGGACTTGCCCGCGGCGAGATTGGCGGCTGTGTCTTTGAGTGAGCAGGACAACACGCGCGACTTCGGGCTCGCTGCTTTGAGTCGGTCGGCCAGTGTGTCGGCCAACAGGCGATGCGGCGAAGCACCGGCATACGACACGCCCGCCGGCAGGCCGACGATTTTGGAATTGCGGTCGCCGACGCAGAGAGCGGCTTTCAGCTTGCCATCGACTCGTTCATACCAATCATTGCCGACAATGCCGTGGACGGCTGGGTTGGCGCCGGTGGCGATTGAGGCGTGGCCCGGCCCGGTCTTTGTGACGCCGTTCTCGAAGTGGCAATTGGTGAACCAAGCGCCGCGTTCGGTGAACAGCCGAAAACCACCTTCGCCGAACAAGTCGCCGAAGCGCGTCAGATAGTCGCCGCGAAGCTGGTCAATAACGATCAAGACAGCCAGCTTACCTTTCGGTGCCGGCGGATCCGCGCCAATACCGTAGGCCTGCGCCGCCGGGGGCGTGGACTTTACAGTCAAACCGGCGATCGAAAAGAGCATGATCGCCGCGACAATTACAACTCGGCGCTTCATTCTCACCCGTCGAGTACCTTCTGTGCGAGTTCACACAATTCTTTGACGTGGCTGACGCTGGAATCGAACAGCGCGCGTTCGGCTTTGTCGAATTCGACCTCGATGATCTTCTCGACACCGCCGGTGCCGAGCACGCAGGGCACGCCGACAAAATAACCGCCCACGCCGTACTCGGAATCGCAAAATGCCGCACACGGCAGGATGCGCTTCTTATCGCGCACGATGGCTTCGACCATTTGGATCGTGCCGGCTGCGGGTGCATAGTAGGCGCTGGTGCCCATGAGCTTGACAATCTCGCCGCCGCCCATCTTGGCGCGCTCGATGATCTCGGTGAGCCGTCGCTCGTTGATCAATTGCGTGACCGGGATCCCCGCCACCGACGTATAGCGTGGCAGCGGCACCATATCGTCGCCGTGGCCGCCCATGAGCAGGGCGTCGATGTCCTCGACGCTGACGCCGAGTTCCATGCCGATGAAGGTGCGGTAGCGGGCGATGTCCAGACAACCGGCTTGGCCGACGACGCGATGGGGCGGGAAGTCGGATGTTTTCCAGGCCGTGTAGACCATGGCATCGAGGGGGTTCGACACGACGATCAATATACAGTTCGGCGAATGCTTGGCGATCTGAGCAGTGACGCTCTTGACGATCTTGACGTTGGTGTTGATCAAATCGTCGCGACTCATGCCCGGTTTTCGCGGCAGGCCGGCGGTGATGACCACCACGTCGCTGTCGGCGGTGTCCGCATAGTCGCTGGTGCCGGTGATCTTGGCGTCAAAGCGCTCGACCGGGCCGCACTGCGCCAGATCGAGGGCTTTGCCCTTGGTGTAGTCCTCTTTGTCGGGAATATCGACCAATACGATGTCGCCGAGTTCCTTGGCCACCGCCCAATGGGCGCAAGTGGCGCCGACGTTGCCCGCTCCGACAATTGTGATCTTCGCACGTTTCATGACGATTCTCCGTTAATTTTCCAGGCAGCAAAGGTGTGCAGACTTAAATCACCCGCACTATACCGCGCGGCGTTGCGGTTGGCCAGACATGGGGACGTACCACCGGTAGCGGCCTGCGATATCCAGATCGACTAAAGCAGTGCGACAAGGCCGAACGGCGCGGCGAGTGCCGCGCCGGCGCCGTAGAGCAAGCGGGACAGGCCCACGCCGCGGATTTCGCCCCAGCATATTCTCCGGCGTCGATTCCTGGTCCACAGCAGCCTGAACCAACACGATCCGTACAGGCCGAGCAAAAGCAGGTAGAAGAACGCGAGGAAGGGAACGAACACGAGCCATGCCGGCGATCCCGAGCCCAACGCCAGCACCGCAAACGTGGCCACAAGGAAGTCAAAGAACAGGGAGCCGAACAGGGTGAATAATGCGTCGTCCTGGATCAGCCGCAATTTCTGCCGAACGACATCCACATACTGCGACTCGCGGCGATACGGTTGGCCGCAGTCCGGGCAGGGCCCCTGCGGCGCGGAGCCGCGCAGATCATAGCCGCACCGAAAGCACGGCAGCATGCCCGTCGGCAACCACTTCGACGCACTCAGGGCTTGATCGGCGGCTTGGCTGGGTTGTTCTGCCATGCGATGGCTCCACCGACGATGGTCGTGTGCACGGTCACGTCCGCAATGCGTGCCGCCGGGATGCTCAGCACGTCTTCATTGAGGATCACGATATCGGCGAGATAGCCCGGCTTGATCATGCCGAGCCGATCCTCCATGAAACAAGCATAGGCGGCGCTCGTGGTATAACATCTTAGCGCCTGTTCGACGGTGATATTCTGCTCGGGCACGAAGATCTTGCCGTCGAGCGTCTTGCCCGTGACGGCGGCGTGAATGCCGAGGAACGGATTATTACTCACCACCGGCCAATCGCTGCCGAAGCAGACCACCGCGCCGCTGTCGATCAAGCTCTTGAACGCGTAAGAAGTCTTGCAGCGCTGGTAGCCGATCCGCTTTTCGGCATACCGGCCGTCGTCAGCCTTGTGGTACGGCTGCATGGATGCAATCACACCCAGTCGGCCGAAGCGCGGGAGGTCCGCCGCAAGCAAGTGCTGGGCGTGCTCGATCCGAGGGCGTGCGTTGGGGAACTCCGCGACTACGGTTTCGTAGGCATTTAGCAACAAGTGATTGCCTTCGTCGCCGATTGCGTGAACAGCCGGTTGCAGACTGCTGCGGGCCGCTCGACGGAATTGGCTGAGCATGTCATCGGGCGCTTTGCGCGTCGCGAATCCGACCAGCAGACCGCGAACGTCTTTCTCGTACGCCGGATTATCCAGAAACGGTCGGCGCATGTACGCGGTGCGCGAACCGAGCGATCCGTCCATGTAACCCTTGAAACCCGCCGGGCGAACCCAGTCCGCCAGCGACGACTTGCCGTCTTGAGGGAGTTCGAAACACGCGTTGGATGACCATTTGCTCGTTTGGCAGAAGCTGTAGATCCGGAGCTGCTCCTTGACGGGCGCCAGCGTCGGCATGGTGCGTGCGGCAATGAAGACCTCGCCATCGCCCGGACCGGACATGTCATGAATCATGGTCACGCCATGGCGATTGAAGAGGGCTTTGGCGTCTTGCAGCGCTGTGAGCTTCTGCATGTTCGACGGTTCGGGAATGAGTCGCCTGACGAGACCGCTGGCGGCGTCCTTGAGGATTCCGGTGGGTTCGCCGGTCTTGGGATCGCGGACGATCACGCCGCCGGCCGGATCGGGCGTGTCTTTGGTGATGCCTGCCATGGCCAGCGCCTTCGAGTTGGCCAGCGCTTGATGCCCGTCCATGCGCGTGAGCAGCGCGGGGCGCTCGCCGGTCGCGGCGTCAATCCATTTCTTCGTCGGTTCTACCGCAATCGCCCAGCTTTCCGCCGACCATCCCCGACCCACAACCCACTCGTCAGGTTTTCGTTCGGCAGCGTATTCCTTCACGCGGCGAATGAAGTCCTCTTTGCTGCCGGCATCCCGCAATTGCAGCTTCTTAAGCGCGAGCCCGCCGCTGATGATGTGCGTGTGGCAATCGACAAGGCCGGGAATCACGCGCCGGCCGCCGGCGTCGATGATCGTGGCGCTGCCTTTGGGAACGTTGTCAAGCAGCGCATCGTCGCCGACCCGCACGATTCTCTCGCCGCTGATCAGGATGGTTCGTGCTTGCGGCTGATCGGGGTTGCCCGTCCAGACACGGGCGTTGGTGATGGCCATGCTGATCGGCGGATCGGCGAGGCTCGTGCTGGCGGCAGCACTGAGGCAGAAATACGACACGGCGACGATCAATGCGGCGGGTTTCATGAGTGTCCTCCTGTTCGGACACTATGCTACCATCCTGGCAGGGGTCGTCACAACTGATCCATGATGGATGTGTTGACGGTGGCACGTTGTGCGAGATACGCGCCGCCCGGCATGCGCCTCGACCGATGGCGCACGCGGCTCCGCCGCGGCGAACCGTGGCACACCTGCGAAATGCTTGTTTGCCACCAACTTCAGTTGGTGGTTTGGGAGCCCTGAGACATGATTGACAGCCGGCTTCAGCCGGGCTTCCGGGTAGGCGAGAAGCCCGGCTGAAGCCGGCTCAAGTAACAAAGTTTTGGCCGCTGACCACCGACTAAAGTCGGTGGCGAACAAGACAGTTGCGCTGTGACGGGGCAAAGTGCGCGTGTGCAGGGTGACGCGCAAGAAAAGAGATCCGCACCGCGAGTGAATACCGCGATGCGGACCCTTCCCCCTCCGGGGGTCTCGTGTCTGGGCCGAGATGGCCCGGGGCACGATTCTCCCTCCCCTTTTGTGAAGCTCAACCCGTCGTGTCGATTTTGGGTACTTGTGACGATGGATTCTGTGCCGCAGCGTCGGTGGCAGCGCTGGGATCGGCCGCCACGGCGGGCAATTCCGTGTTGTATGCGGCGTTGACCTCTTGCGGTCCGGCGAATGATTGTGTCGAAGTTGTCGCCTGGCTGGTGCTCGAGAAGAAGAACGAAGACTGCTTGTTCTGCGAGGCCATCAAGAGCCCCGCCGCCAGGCCCAGCAGCAACTGATTCGAGGAGTCGTCCTTTTCTTCAGAATTATCGAGCAGCATGCTCAGAATCCACAATGCCAGCGCGACATTGCCGGACGATCGCGACTCGCCGCCGAACATGATCGAATTGCCGGCGGATGCCGACGTGGTCGATGAGGTTTGCTGCGTGCCCGACGCTTGCTGTGCGCCCGATGCCTTGTCGGTCTGCTGCGCTGCGCCGGCGCCCACCTTCGGCTGCGCCGGCGGCAGCGGATTGGTCCTGGGCAGATTGGACCCCGCGCCTTGAATGCCTTCAATCGCCATGCTTCCTTCTCCTCAGTGCCGTTTGTGCTTCCGCGCCAGTGGGGCGCGGAAAGCGTTGTGCGGGACAGTCCTGCACACCGGCAGCCGCAGGTACGCTTCAGGAAGATTGCAGTCATAAGTACTGTTCTGGATAGTACTTGCGCGCCATTGAGGCGGTTGTAGGGCTTGTGTCAGTGGTGCGACGAAGTCGAATTGGGCGTACGCCGTCCGGTAATCGAGCTTGCGGACAGTCGTCGTGGGGGAGCGTGTTGCCTGGCAGCAACACGCTCCTCCATTCGGGTGGCGATTTCGCACCACGCGTTGCGGCAGCGAAAATTCGCCACCACGCGTCCGCAAGACAACATCACGCACACCTGCACGAAAGCCATGTGGCAGTCCAAACCAACAAAAACCGGTAAGCTAGCCCGAATCCGCCGCGGCGGATTCGGGCTAAGCACGTACGGCTGAGGGTTCTCCCCGGCGCGCTGATTTCGAGCGTGTTGACAAACGTTTGCGCAGGACGGCCAGCAGTGTTTTCGGTTCGAAGTAGCTTTCCGGAACTCGCCAGTGGAGCGTTCGCGCATCGGGGATGCGCACCGTGCCGGGCAAGCCGTCCTGCGGTCGAAAAGCGGCTTTGGCTTTTGAGAGATCATCAACCTCGAACACGACGTCCGGCTTGCGGGCGATGATCGAGCGGATTGTCAGAGGCTGGGCCAAAATGCGCAGTTCCGAGAGGTCGAGCAAAACCTGGACTTTCGCCGGGTAGGGGGC
>JADFJZ010000109.1 GCA_022565195.1 Planctomycetota bacterium
TTCACTGGTCGGTGATTGCTGCTCCCGCTGAGTTCACTATCGACGGCGCCGGAGGCTTGTTCTATTGGACCCCGGTAGCGGTGGAAACTGTGGAGATTACGATCAGCATTGAGGTGGATGAGGATGAAGCCCAACATACGTTTACCGCTATCGTGGACGACAACACGATGACCTATCCACTGTGGCGAGACTATCTCGACCAGCAAGACGAGGTCATTATTGAAGGGCGGGCGCAGGACACGCTGGACGCCGGGTTCCAGTCATATACGCTGGACTACGCGGAAGTGGCTTTTCCGGACGAGGTGCCGGACCCGGCAGACTGGGTCTTGATTGCCGGCCCGATCAACACCAACGCGGCACTGACCCCGAGAAAGGGCGGTGCCATCTTCCGCCTGCAGTATCGCTACACCGAAGCAGGTGCCGCCGGCAACGTCATGCACGTCAATTCCTCGAGCGTGATCGGCACGTTCGTCTACGGCATCACTGAAGATCTGGCCGCCATCTTCAGCGCCCCGTACGTCAATCGCCAGGTCGATCGTGTGGTCCCGCGTTTCGGCCGCTCCGAAGACGCGCACGACGGCGTGGGCGACTTGACCTTCATGCTCAAGTATCGCTTCTGGCAGCGCGACGACGGGCCGGGCCGCACCATGCGCTGGGCGGCGCTGGCAGGAATGAACTTCCGCAGCGGCGATTCCGACTTCTCCAGCGACAGCTATGACCCGATCGTCGGCATGGTCTTCACGTTGCGCCGCGACGACGTCTTCTTCGACGCGGATCTGATTTACCAGCTCAACACCGGCCGAGGGCGCTTCAGCCATGATGTCCTGCGCTATGACGCTTCGCTGGCGCTGCGGCTGTTCTCGGGCACTACCCAACGCGATATAGCCTGGGAGTTCAACGCGGTCGCCGAGCTCAACGGTCGCTACGTGGTCAACGGCTCGCACGAGATCTTCCTGTCGCCCGGCGTGCAGCTCGTCACCGAGCAGTTGATTCTGGAAACATCGATTCAGCTTCCAGTGATCCAGGATTTGCCCGCAGGCCAACCCGAGACCGACTACCGCATCATCACGGGCCTGCGTTTTCAATGGTAAGCCGCGCCGGCCAGCGCAAGACGCGGTTTGACAGGCGCTTGCGACTGTGTTATCAATCTCACCCAGCTTGACCCGCATGACCCCCCCGTGTGCTGAAGATACTTCTCGGCACGCGCCTGGAGACTCGCATGGAGCTGCCCCGACGCAAGCCGGACGACGTTTACCTTCCGGACGGCACATTGCAACAGACGATCGCAGCCTTTCGGCAGCGCACGGATTGCCACGATCTCCGCATCGCCATCGCTTACGCCTTCGACTTCCGCACCCGCATGCTGCCTTACTGGTACGCCGACAAGCGCATGGCCCCGTGCTCGGTGCGGACGCTGGGCGAAGTTCTTCACGCCTGCGGCTTCAAGCACATCCGCATCGTGCTGCAACAATGGACGCCGAACTTCAAACCCAGCAAAGCCATTCTCGACGGCCGGCCGCTGGACATCTTGATGGTCTCCTCCATGCAGGTTCACGGCGAGCCGTCTTACGACTTGGTGCGCGACGCGCATCAACTGGGCGCCGATCGGCCGTTGATCCTGGCCGGCGGGCCAAAGGCCATTTACGAACCCACCGACTACTTCGAGCTCGAGCCCGGCGTCGGCGCTGATTGCGTCGTCACCGGCGAAGCGTTCGTCATGCTTGATTTGCTGAAGACGATTCTCGACGGCCGACAATCGGGAGACTCGGTCCGTGACGCATTCGAGCGCACGCGACACGCCGGCGGATTGAAAGACACGCCGGGGCTGGTCTATCTGTCGCCCGACCCCGCACCAATCCCGCAAGGAGCGGCGCCCCCACAGGGGAAATCCACCCTGCGGGATTGGTGCGGGGCAGACAGGCCCGTCGCCGTCAACACCGGCGTGCAGAGACTGCTCAGAGATCTGGACGAGTTGCCCATGCCCGACGCGGGCTATCGCATGATCGAACCGCCGCATCGCCGGCGGACCCTCGCCGATCAGCCTTGCTCGCCGAAGAAGGTCGGCAAGCTGTCGGTCATTTCTTCCGTCATCGCCACGCACGGCTGCAAGTTCAATTGCGACTATTGCCCGATCCCCGCCGTGAACCAGCGCACCTGGCGGTACAAGAGCCCGCAGCGCATGGCGGACGAGATTGCCCACATTTACGAGACTTTCGGCATCGTGGAGTTCTTCGGCACCGACGACAACTTCTTCAACAATCGCGAGACGGTCGTCGAACTGTTCACCGCCATGGCGGACAAGAAGCTGTCCGACGGCACGCCGCTCGGCGAGCGCATCCGTTTCTACACCGAAGCCACCGAGTTTGACGTGCACAAGAACCAGGACATTCTGCCGCTGTGCAAGAAGGGCGGCATGAGCGCCATTTGGTTCGGCATCGAGGACATCACCGCCGAACTGATCAACAAAGGCCAGACCCAAGGCAAGACCGCCGAACTGTTCAAACTGCTCAACACGCTCGGCATCGAGCCGATGGCCATGATGATGCACAGCGACAACCAACCCTTTCGCACGCCCGAAGGCGATCTGCGCGGCGTCGCCAATCAGGCCCGCTACCTCTTCGAGCAGGGCGCGGTGTCCTATCAATGCACCTATCTGGCCCCCGCCATCGGCACGCGAACCATCGAGCCCATGGTCCGCGACGGCATGTTGTACGACACAGTCAATGGGGAGAACATCCCGCTGGCCTATTTGGACGGCAACCACGTCGTAGCCTCCAAGAGCACCAAGCCGTGGGAACGCCAAATGAACGTCGTCCGGGCATACGCGACGTTCTACAACCCGCTCAATACGCTGCGCGTGATCCGCAACTGGCGTAAGGATCGACTCGTTGCCAAGCGACTATTGTTTCAAATCATAGGCCAGATCGGCTTGCTGATGACCGCGCCGAAGCTGTGGCGCTGGTCGCGGCGGCTCAAGAAGGGTCCGATCAAGATGTGGGACGGATTGATCGAGGCCCCCATCCCCATGATCGATGCCCACACCGGCCTGGAAGTGTATTGGGCCGTCGAGCGGATCCCCTCGTCGCTGCTGCCGCAGGCGTCTGCCGACGAAGCGCCGACCCAACGCGACTCCGCGCCGGCCCGCCCGTCGAACGGCAACGGCAAGCACATCGGCCTGCCGATCGTCGGCCCCCAGCCGACGTTCGTTTCCAAATGATAGAGCACCTGTGCGAAGACGACACCACGATATGTAGCGTCTGCTAAACGACCAAGTCACAGCGAGAGGCGCAGCCCGTGGCTTGCCGTTTAGCAGCCTGCGCGCTACTGGTGGTGGCCTGTAAGCGTTGCTGGGGTGCCACGGGTTCGCCGTCGGCGGACCCGCCAGTGCTAGCAAGCCACTACGAGAGTTGTCGTAAGAGAGGCCGTCAAGGGTATTGCGTCGGTTTCGCGCCAACCTCAGCCGTGGTATAATGTGGACTGATTCTGATAATGCGCTGTCTATTGGACCTTGATGTCAAGTCGCTCAAAATCAGTACGCAATCAACTGCACGAACCGTTCGTGAGCCTCTTGCTTTCGGTGGCGGATGAGAAGTTCTTCCTCGGCCACCGCAACAGTGACTGGACCGGGCTGGGGCCTTTCCTGGAAGAAGACATTGCCTTCTCCAACATCGCCCAGGACGAGATCGCCCACGCCCAGGAACTCTACAAACTCGCCGCCGCATTCACCGCGCCATCTGACGACACCATCACCGAAGCCAACCGTCTGGCCTATGCCCGCCCCGCCGACGAGCGCCTCAGCGCCCGGCTGGTGGAACTGGTCGACGACTACAACTGGGCCGTCGCCATCGCGCGGCAGTTCTTCTACGACCATTACGACCTCGTGCGCCTGCCCTGCCTTCAAAAGTCCTCGTATCAGCCGCTCGCTGATCTCGCCGGCAAGATGATCCTGGAGATCCAGTTTCATGTCGCGCACTTCGACGGCTGGGTCTGCAAACTCGCCGGCGGCACGGACGAATCGAAAACCAAACTGCAAAGCGCCATCGACCAACTCTGGCCCGAGGCCCTGGGCCTGTTCGAGCCGCTCGCCGATCAGCAGCCGCTCACAGCCGCCGGACTGTATCCCTGCAACGATGCTGCGCTCCAGCAGGCTTGGATGCAGTCGGTCGCTGCCGTCTTCGCGGACGTGAAACTGACTCTCCCCGCCGACACATTCTTTGCCGGCCCCGGCGGCAGACAAGGCCGACACACCCCCGCCCTGAACGACTTGCTCGCCGACCTCGTCGAGGTCTACAACTGCGAACCCGGCGCATCGTGGTAAGGGAAGTACAGTAGCGAGTAACGAGTAGCGAGTAACGAGTACCCGGTATTCCGTCTTCGGAACAAGGTCGTTTAGCGGCGACCCGCAGGGGAGTGCGTGCCCGTTGCGAATTGCGGAATGCGGACCGGGGACGGTCCGCCTCGCCGATGTCCCCGAACCGATTCTCACGAACCTGCGAGCCGCCGCGTCCCCGCGGCGGTCCCTCGACTTCCGCCTCGTCCCCGATGTCATCTTGCACCCACGGAGCATCTTTGTAGTGGCATTCCCATCCCACGCACAACGCCGAGACTCACTCTCCCAATCGACGACCGCATTGTTGCTTCTCGATATACGCGCATACGTTTCGGAAGTAACGGGCATTGTCGGTCGGTTTGGTTGATCCGCCGTCTGCCCACCACGGACTCCTCAGCGGCGCGGGCCACTGGTCATTCAGTGCTTGCGTGAGCCAGCGCTTCAGCAGCGCCCGGATCTGCTTCCCATGCACCGCTCGATCCGCGCCACAAAGTAGGTGGACATGATCCGATTCCGCCGCAGCAGCCACAAACAACCACCCGCCACGCATGCACAGCGAGGGCAGGCAGGCTTCGATGAGCGCGCGTTGGGCCGCGGTCAGGAAAATAGGCGCCCCTTTCATACGATTTCGTTCACTCATCGATCGCTCGGCGTCATCCTCGATGAACCGTGTGCCACGGCGGTTGTGCCGGCGATCCACGGTCAGGCGTGGCCCCCCGTGGAGGCGCATGCCATACGTACCGAATGTAATGTGCCAGTAGGTCAATTGCGGATCGTAGACAACCATGATGGACGACTATATCGAGGTCGTTGGTCTTCTGCGAAATCATCGATCCCCTTCGCCGCGTACACAGCGATGAAATGAAAACCGGAGACGGTCGATTTCGCCGGGGAACTCCCCAAGAATCAAAACGGCAAGATTCTGAGGCGCGTTCTCCGCGAGCCTTTCTGGCAAGCTCGGGATCGGAAGATCTAAGCCGTGGCCGTTGTAACCCTTCCTGAAGACGGGACAGATGCTCGGCGCCATGATCGCCATACTCATGGTTGGCTCGAGCTTCGACGCCGATTTTGAACAGCAGACCGGAGTCCTCGTGTCAGCGGTCGAAGGCCCGCACGGCGAGCGACGGCGCCGCGCGCACGAGGTTCTCTCCGTGCAGCGGTCGCATCTCGACCGTCTTGAAAACGAACTGACGGAGCAGTTGCAGCAGTCGATCGAAGAAGTCGCGCAGTCGGCGCGACTCGGCGAGTCGGCTGCCGGGCAGAGGGAATCGGCCGCGGTTGCGGCCCTGCAATCGCAGTTCGAGGCGCTCAAGCGTCAGTACGCGGCGCTCGACTCCGAAAGCGAACGCCTGATCGTCGAGCGGATCCGAGACCGCGGACCGCTGACGACGGCGGAGTTCATGGACTTGGCGCTCTATCATCCGACCCTCGGCTACTACTCCCGTGCGCCCCACCGGACCGGGCGCGAGGGTGATTTCTTCACCAGCGTCGATGTCGGGCCGCAGTTCGGAGCGCTACTCGCCACCCAGTTCGACGAGATGTACCGCCTGCTCGCGGCGACCGGCTCCCCGGTGTTCGACCTGGTGGAGGTCGGCGCAGGCAATGGACAGCTGGCGCGGGACCTGCTCGACGCCGCCGAATCGACCTACCCAGAGCTGTACGCGGTGACCCGACTCACGCTGGTCGAGACGAGCGCTGCGGCGCGCGCCGCCCAGCCGGACGTGCTCGGGCGCCACCGGGCCCGGCTCGCTTCGTCAACCGCTACGATGCCGGACCGGATCT
>JADFJZ010000110.1 GCA_022565195.1 Planctomycetota bacterium
CCATCGCCGAAATCCCAATCGTAAGTGACCCGGACGCTGTTCTGGGATTCGCCGATGCCCGTCGTCTGGACGGAGAGCCGAACTTGAGCATTGGGTGCAACGATGGGGCCGGCGCTCAGCACCAGGATTTCAGCCGTCTGAAAGCCCGGCTGCGACGCGCCGCCATCGGCATCCGAGCCGACGGCGATTTGAATCAGCTTGGTGGAAATCCTGCCATTGGGTTCGTCATCATCCATGGCGAAGAACACTGCATTGTACGTGCCGGGGAGTTCATAAGTGTGCGTGACCGAGTCTTCCGAACTGCTGGCGCCGTCGCCGAACGACCAGCCTCGATCGACGATCTCATTGGCGGTCATCACGCCGCCGTGGAATTCGACGGCACAGGGCGCGCCGCAGATCGTGCGGTCGGCGGTGGCCGTCACCGAGGGCGGATCATTCAGGCCGGGCTCCTCCGTGATGGTGTCGGGGTCGATCGGGCGGCCCTGATCCGGAGGAAGCACGATGCCGCCGCCACCGTCGTCGCCGCCTTCGTCCACATCATCGCCTTCTTCATCGAAGACCCGAGCGAATGAATAGAGACCGTTGCTGCTGAGTGCATACATGGCAAAGAGTTGATCGTCGTCCGGATCATTGCCCGCCAGAGCCAAATTGTCAATCACGCGACGTTGGTCGTCGCCTCCGGTCGGATCTGCGTCCGGAGGCCCGTTGTAGATCACCACCAGATTGGGCGATGAGAACGGCGCCGGCAGAATGCAGGTCTCGAAATCATTGGGATTGCAAGCCTCATAACGCACGCCATCCTCGGGCGTGAACTCAATGTCGTCGGGCCCTTCCTGCCCCGGCACGCGATAGAAGATCACGATGTCCTGCTCATCCGTGGCGATCTCATCGCCTTCGCCGCCGAGGATCATGCCCGACGGCAACCAGGTTATCCTGCTCTCAAGGTCGTCCTCGCCTTCGAAGATGCGAATGTTGATGTCCTGCACGCGGCCGGGCCAAGTGGCATTATCGCCCAGTGAATCAGTGGCCGCCTCGACCGCCTTAGCGGCGTTGACGCGGCCGAAGCCGTACCGCAGGCTGAACCTCGTGGTGTCGCCATATTCCGCGTCGAGGGGGGATACCCGGTCGGTGGTGTGAATGAGCAGACTCCGCACCTGCGCCCGGTTGAGGTTCGGGTTCACCGCAACCACCAAAGTGGCCACACCGGCTACTACCGGCGAGGCGCCGGAGGTGCCGCCGAAGGTTCGAGTGTAGTTGGGCGCGCCGACGATATCGAACAGATCGTTGCCATTATTGTAGCCAGCACTGCCCATGATGTCCGTCGTCGCCAGGCCAATGCCGTCATTGCCCAGCGTCGGGCCCATGATGTCCTGCGTAATACCATAATTGCTGTAGCTCGCGATTACATCTGTCTGGCCTGTGGCGCCGACCTGGATGACCTCCGGCAGCGTGGACAAATCATCGCCTGGTTCCATCTCGCGGAAGCTGTTGCCCGCGGCCCAGACGAAGACGATGCCTTTGCCGTCTCGACCCGAGTTGGCGGCGTCCTGGACAGCCTCGACGATGACGTCCGGCACATTTCCAAACGGGAAACCCCAGCTGTTGTTGTGAACTTCAACACCATTTTGGACAGCAAACGGATAAGCTGCCGCAAGTCGGGCAGCGCCAACCCCAAGACCTCCGGTCGCAGTAAACTCGGCGTCCGGCGCAACGCCGCTGACTCCGATCTGATTATCATCGGCCACCATGAGGCCCATGACGGCCGTTCCGTGATCACCGATTGGAATCGTTCCGCCACCAGCCGCCTCGCTGATGCCAGTGTAGTTCGACGTCAGGTCCTCATGGAAGACGTCGCACCCAGAATCAAGCATGCCGACGCGCACGCCCTCGCCCTTGGTCGTCTCCCATGCTCCGAAGACATCGATATCTGCATTAACGGAACCGGGAAAATCGCCGTTGTTATCGAGATGCCATTGTAGATCGAAGTGTTCATCCTGCGGCGCTGACTGTCGCAGATCGACGGGCGAGACGAGTTCCGCATGGGCCTTCCAATCCGCGAGGCGTGCATCGGACTGCATCGCCGAAACAACTCCCAGAGGGTCGCCGTCAAGTGCCTTGTAAACATAGATTCGAGCCAGTCCCAGGTTCTGCGTGACCTGACCTTGAAGTTGCAGCGCGTAATCCGCTTCGAATACGCTGCGCTCAGTATTCGAAATACCCGCCGTGAACTTGACCACCACATCGCCGGTGATGCCGAACGCCTGCCCGCCTTCGCGGAAGCGCAAGACCGGATAGGCAGCGACGATTCCCGGCTGATTCTTCAAGTCTGCAAGGGTGCGGTCGGTCACCGCTCCAACCTGAACTTCGTACGTTGTCGAGAGGTCGCCAACTGAGGACAGTGAGGCGCCCAAGCCCTGGGCCGCCAGCGAGAGCGCGAGGTCCACGGCGGTCGTACTCCCGTCGGTGACCACAAGGACATGGCTGGCATCCACGATCACTTCGTGGGCCACGCCTCTTTGGTAATGCACCGCATCGCCGGCGGTCGCCCATGGAACGCCGACCACAGACGCCGAGCCAGCCACGGCGGCAAGAACGACCAAACGGCCGAGAATGAGTTGGCGAGTCATCTGTATTCTCCTCTGGAAAATCCTCTTTGAGGGCATGTGAGCTTCGCCACAAACCCTTTGCACACAAAGCGTTAATTCAAATCGCTCAGGTTATCCTATGAATTGTCGCCTCGCCCAAGTTTCCTGTCAAGGAGTCAAGCGAGGATTCAAATTCGCAGCATATCACACAACTCTCTGGAACGCAGTGCTTTACACATCATCCCAGGCGATTTCGGGCCTCCCGCTGGAGGTGCGTGGAGCGTCGGTCGCGTGGCGCGCACACCTCGATGAAGACCGCGATGCGAGTTCCTCTTCGAGACGGCACCCGGCGAGAACATCTCAATTCTAGGCGCGTCGACGGGGCCTGTCGCCGGCGCGTCGCAGACTTCTTCGCGTACGGTCCGTGGAATCAAATTGCTTATGGGACTTGGGGCCTCACAGAGCAGCGCAACCGAGAATTGCACGCAAGATCGCCCGCGTTTCGCGGCATCCCAGCCGCATCAAAACGGCGCTGCGCCGAACTCAGGCGGAAACCACTCAGAAGCGTCTCACGGCTGCTAAGGAAAAGTGCCGGGCGTTGCTGCATTCGCCACGGGGCCGGCGCGCCATAGAATCAGCGGAGCGACGAACGTAATCAGATCCGTGATGCATACGGCCTGGAGCAAAAAGCCGCCACTGGCCAGGCAGAACAAGACGTATTTTGAACGTATCATCGGTGCGAGAGAGGCGCGGACTTACTCGTAGCGCAGGGCCTCGACGGGATCAAGCCGCGAAGCTTTGAAGGCGGGATAGATGCCCGAGACCACGCCGACGCCGCAGGCCATGATCAGCGCGCCGATCACGGCGGTCAGAGTCGTGTGCGTGCGGATCAAGTCATTGCTGAGTTGAGTCATCAAGTCCGAGATCGCCATGCCGGCCAACACGCCCATGGCCCCGCCGGCCAAACTGATGGCGCTCGACTCGACCAGGAATTGCCGCAGGATATCCCAACCGCGAGCGCCCGTGGCCATGCGCACGCCGATCTCGCGGGTCCGCTCGGTCACGCTGACCAGCATGATGTTCATGATCCCGATCCCGCCGACGACCATACTGATGCCCGAGATCATGTACAGCACCATGGCCCAGACCGTCATGAACTGCTTGAGACGGTCGCGGATTTCATCCGGACTGAAGATTTGAAAATCATCCTCGTCGCCGGAGCGGATGCGATGCCGATGGCGGAGCGTCTTCTTGATGTCACTGATCATGGGTTCCAGGCTTTTCTCGTCGATCGCCTGGGCGGTGATGATGTCGATTTTCTTGGTCTTGTCGAAACTGCGCTGGGCGGCCGTCACCGGCACCAGCACCAGTTCGTCAATGTTGTAAACGCCCTTTTGGCCTTTCTTTTCCAAAACGCCGATCACGCGAAAACCGGTGGTCTTGGTCACGCCGAGCTTGACTGCCTGGTCGACGGCGGGCGCTTCGCCGAAGAGCCGGCGGGCGATCTTGTGCCCGAGCACCACCACTTTCGAACTCCGCCCGACGTCACCCGCGTCAAAGAATCGGCCGTAGGCCAGCTCGATGTTGAAAGACTCCTCGAAGTCCGGCGTCGTGCCCACGATCATCACTTGATCGTTCCGGTTCAGTCGCTTGATTTGCCCCGTCCGGCGGACTTCGGGAAGGATGGTCTTGATGTGTTTCGATTCCGCGCGAATCGCGTTGACATCGCTGATCTTCAGCGTTTGAGACATCCCCACCGTGCGACCGCCGCGCTTGGCGGACTTCGGCGACACGTACACCATGTTCGCGCCCAGCGACGCGAAGCTGTCGATAAAACCCTTTTTGGCGCCTTCCAGCACGGCGTTGGCACTGATCACCGCCCCGACCCCGATGATCACACCCAGAGTCGCCAGCAGCGAGCGCAGCATGTTGGCCTGCAAACTCCGAAGCCCCATCCACAATATGCGAAGCCAAAACATCGTCTCAGTCTACACTCGCTGTCGGTAGTTGAATTCCCACATCAAGTTCCAGCGTCTGCCAAACGGCAAGCCAACGGTCGGCATCATCGCCGTGACTTCGTCGTTTAGCAGATCCCACAAATTAGACGAAGCACACTTCGCCTGAGCATCGCCGCTCCACGCTCACGCCGCCTGCTCGATGAGTTTGCGTCGCGCGTCGTCGTCCAGCCGCCGGTCATCCACGATCTTGCCGTCGCGCATGCGTATGATGCGCTCGGCCTGGGCCGCCACGTACGTTTCGTGCGTCACCAGCACGATGGTCACGCCGTCGGCGTGCAACTGGCGAAAGATATCCATTATTTGATTGCCGGTTTTCGTATCGAGATTCCCCGTCGGCTCATCCGCCAGGATCAACGACGGATTATTGACGATGGCCCGGGCGATGGCCACCCGCTGCCGTTCGCCGCCGGAGAGTTCGCTCGGCTTGTGGGAGGCCCGCGCAGCCAGGCCCACACGCTCAAGGGCAGCCGCCGCAGGTTTCCGAACATTGTTCACACGCGCGTAGATCAAAGGAATGGCCACATTGTCCAGGGCGGTGGTACGGTTAATCAAATTGAACGTCTGAAAAACGAACCCGATTTCCTGACTGCGGACGCGGGCCAGTTGTTTGGCATTGAAGGTGTCGATCGCTTGACCTTTGAAGTGGTACCGGCCCGAGGTCGGCCGATCGAGGCAGCCGAGCAAGTGCATCATCGTACTCTTGCCGCTGCCCGACGCGCCCGTGATGCTCACAAACTCACCGGCGGCGATGTCCAGATCCACACCGTCCAGAGCCTGGACCACCGAATCGCCCATTTCGTAATACTTGCGAAGGTCGCGAACTTCAATCATCTCAGAACAGATCCCTCACGCACAATCGAGCACGCCGAATCAGGCCACAAAGACACCAAGACACAAAGCAAAGAAATAGTTAATAGAAAATCGAGAACGGAAAGAACACATGACTGATCAGCGCCCCCGCCCGCCGCAGAAAGCGCTTCTTCTTTCCTTTTTTCTCTTTTCTCTTTCTTATTCTCTGCGCTCTTTGCGATCTCCGCGGTTGTATCTTTGGAACTTAGCCTTCGTCGCCGGTGATTTTCTTCCCCACATTATCGCGCGGCAGTTTCGTATAGACCACGTCCCCTTTCTTCAGGCCCTCGATGACCTGCGTGTATTCGCCGTTGTCCAGACCGGCGCGGAAGGGGTGGAATTTGGGCACTTTCTTGCCCGGCACGCGCTCTGAATCGACTTGCAGGTAAACGCCGCGCTTTTCAAACACATAACGCACCGCCTCATTGGGAACCAGTACGGCGTTTTCCACGGTCTCGGACACAAACTCGACGTTGGCCTGGGCGCCGATGGGGAAGTCGCGCCCGAGCCCGGAAGTCAGGCGGATGCGAACCACATAGCTGATCACCACCGCCTGCTGGCCTTGATTCGGCTCGGGCTCGATCAAATCGATGACGCCCCCGAATTCCTCATCCGGGAACGCCTCGATGGTCACCTTCAC